>NZ_JAAKTY010000004.1:0-269469 GCF_049174875.1 Aeromonas sp. 600948 | reverse complement strand
GTTCACCGTGAAGGCGGACGTGACCGACCAGGCGGGCAACCCGGCGAGCGACAAGGAAGAGGCGATCCTGGACAGCGTAGCTTCCTCAGCACCGACCGTGACCATCGTTGATGACACCAATAATGACCAAATGCTGACCAAGGCCGAGATTGGCAATGATCAGATCCAGGTTCGGGCAGAGGTCAATCATGCTGACTTGGTTGCGGGCGGCAAGGTGACGCTGACCATCAACAATGGTGGGGTGAACAGTACTGTCCAATTGACGCTCAAGGCCGATGGCACCCTGCTGGCAAGCAATGGCAAGAGCTACGGCTATCAGAACGGCACCATCAGCTGGACGGAAACGACCCCGGCCAACGGCAAGTCGCTGACGGTGACGGCGACCCAGACCGACAAGGCGGGCAACGTCTCACTGCCGGGCAGCGACAACGCGCAGATCCTGAATGAAGCGCCGGAGACGGCGAACAAGCAGGCAAACGGCCAGGAAGATGCAGCCAGCATCGCCATTCCGACCCTCAGTGGCAGCGACATTGATGGCAACGTGGTGAGTTTCACTATCAAGAGCCTGCCTGCCAACGGCATCCTCTATCTGAACGGGGTGGCGGTGACCGTGGATCAGAGCATTGCGGTGGCGGACGCCGGCAACCTCACCTTCACTCCGAATGCGAACTGGAACGGCAACACCAGCTTCAACTATGCGGCGGTAGACAACGACGGCGCCGTGGATGCGAGTCCCGCAACCGTGACCATCAAGGTGGATGCGGTCAACGATCTGCCGACGCTGACCATCTCCAACGGGGTTATCGTCTCTGAAGAGGGGTTGGCAAACGGCATTGCCGACACGGTCGGCAATCCGGATACCACCAATGCCATCAAGGCGTCCGGTACCCTCTCGGTGGGCGACATCGACAGCAGCACACTCAACATTTCCCTGAATGGACCGGCCGGGCTGACGTCCGGTGGGGCAAAGGTCCAGTGGAGCTGGGATGCGGGCAGCAAGACGCTGGTTGGCTACACAGGGGTGATTGGCGGCGCCGATTACAAGGCTGTGGTCGAGGTCAAGCTGACGGCACCCAATGCCAGTGGAAAGGGTGAGTGGACCTATGACGTGACCCTCAAAGGTCCCCTCGACCACGGGGATACGACCTCGGAAGACAAGTTGTCGTTCCAGCTGGATGTGGAGGTCTCCGATGGCAGCGGCGTCACCAAGGACAAGCTGGATGTCAGCGTTGAGGACGACTCCCCCATTGCCGACAACAGCGATGCCGTTTCCGTGGTGAAGACCGATATTCCGAACGTGCTGACCGGGCTCTTTGACCTGACCAAGTACAGTGGCAACCAGAGCACTCTGAACATGGCGGGCTTTACTATCAGCGCCCTGGGCTTCAAGTCGGCAACAGACTCCTCACTGGTAACGGCGGTGGTCAACGGTTCCAGCTCGGGGCTGGGGGTGGCCAGCGGAGCTGCGCCTTACCACAACCTCGCCAACGAGATTGACTTCCGTCACTTTGCCGACGGATCGTCCGCCTCCGAGCAGCTGATCGTCAGGCTGGATGCGGGCAAGGTTGCCTACGGCGCCAACATCAAGTTCAGCAAAATGTTTGGCGGCGAGCTGGAGAGCGGGGTCGTGGAGTTCTATCGCGGTGGTGTACTGATCAGTACCCTGGTATTCAACTCCAACGCATCGGGTGGGGAGTTCAACCAGAACTTCCAGGTGCAGCAGGGTGGCTTTGATACCATGGTGATCAAGGCGACCAACAACGGCAGCACCAATACCTCCGACAACAGCGACTTCACCGTACAGAGCATCGAGTTCCTCGGTTCCAACACGGCGCAGGCAATCGCCTATGGTTCTGGCACCGTGACCCCGCAGTGGGGGGCGGATGGCAAGGGCTCCATCGGGCTGCTAATGGACCCGGCAACCTTCGAAAATGGTCTGCGAACGGCTTCCGGTTCTGCCATCGCCATCACCGCCAGCGGCGCCAATACCCTGGTCGGGAAGGATGAGGACGGCAACCTCATCTTCAAGCTGGAGTTTACGCCGGCCACAGGCAAGTGGGAGTTCTTCCAGTATCAGCGCATGTCCAAACCTCTGGGTGATGGCGACATCGACTTCCAGGTCCGGGTGGTGGATGGTGACGGCGACGCCAGCATTGGCTCCTTTGCAACCAAGCCTCTCTTCACGCCGCTGGTTCAGGGAGTCTCCAGCGAGAGCGTAACCGAAGGGGGCAATCTGCTGCACAAAGTCACCCTGTCAGATGCGACCCAGGAAGCGACTGAATACGATTTCGCCATTCGTGGTTCGGGCAACAACCCCGCCTCCAACCAGGATTGGGGCAATGCCCAGTTCAGCAATGGTGTGACCTATAACAGCACTACCGGCAAGATCACGGTACCAGCCGGTGTGTCGGACTTCACTGTGACCATCCCGACGGTGAACGATCGCTTGGTCGAAACGAACGAGACCCTCTCGGTGACCATCGGTGGGCAGAGCGGGACCGGCACCATAGTGGACAACGATCGGGCGCCGGTGACCACGGGTGGCTACAGTGCCGGCAAGGAGGACACGCCACTGGTGCTGAAGTGGGCCCAGTTTGGTGCCAGCGATGATCAGGCCGCTTCTGACCTGAGCGTGCAGATCAACACCCTGCCGCTGAGCGGCAAGCTGGAATACCTGAACGCTGCTGGCCAGTGGATTGCAGTGAAGGTGGGGGATCTTGTCTCCTACGCCGATATCGACAGCGGCCATCTGCGCTTTGTGCCTAGTCTCAATGAATCCAGCAGCAATGCCCTCAATGGTGGCGGTACGACGACGGGCAACCAGCAAGGGGACTACGCCACTCTGGGTTACCAGATCAGCGATGGTGCCAACCTGAGTAACTCAGGCAAGCTGGTGATCGATATCACGGCGGTCGCGGACAAGCCGGTGGTCGACATCAGCCTGACCGGCAACGGCGTCCCGCTTTATACCCAGTACCCGTCGTCCGGCATCTCCACCGGGGCGTTCCAGAGCAGCAACTTCAACAAGGGCAACTTTGGCATCACCAATAGTCTGACCGACAGCACCACCAGTCAGGATCAAGTGGTGGGCGGCAACGGCAATGACTATATCGTCAGCGTGAAGGGCGGCGGCGATTACTTCGTCGGCGGTGCTGGCAATGACGTGCTGGTCGGTGGCAACTCCACCTCAGGTGACACCCTCGACGGCGGTACCGGCAACGATATCCTGGTGGCCGGATTGGGTGGCGACACCCTGTTTGGCGGCGCCGGTACCGACCTGGCCGTACTGATGGGCTCGCGTGCCAACTATGTCATCGAGCGCAGAAGTGACGGCGGTTTCAACTTCCTGGTGAAGGAGAACGGCGTCACCATCAGCAAGTCGCTCTACGACATCGAGTTGGTGCAGTTTGATGACGGCATTTACCAGTTCAACCAGACCGACGGCACCCTGACGGCGGTACAGCCGAGTGTGGTGGATTACCCGCTCGAGATCACTGCTTCCCTGACCGACCGTGATGGTAGCGAGCAGTTCGACAGCCTGGTGCTGACCGGCATGCCGACGGGGTCGACCCTCTATCAGGGCTCCACCGTGCTAGGTACCGTGGGGGCCGATGGCACGCTGACGCTGACCGGTCTGTGGAACCAGAGCGCGTTGGACGTCAAACTGACCGGTCTGACCCTGCGGGTGCCGGGCAGCAGTGCCGGCCAGTTCGACCTCAAGGTAGAAGCCATTGCCAAGGAAGTGGCGACCTATCAGACCAGCAGTGCATCGGATCAGGATTCGATCCGCATGAGCTACTTCCTTTCCACCGAAGGGGAGCCGGGAGATCAGAACCGCACCTATGGCAACGAGCACAATATCGTGGTCGGGGATCTGGATGGCAGCGTGGTACTGCCGGGCCAGAACTACAACATCGCCTTTATGGTCGACAGCTCGGGCAGTATCGGCACCAGCGCCATGAACACCATCAAGAGCCAGTTGGCACAGGTGTTTGCAACCCTCAAGACCAGTGCCGGTACTGAGGGGGCAGGCAAGGTCAATATCTTCCTGGTGGACTTCGACAGTCAGGCCAACAAGTCCATCAGCGTGGACTTGAAGGACCCCAATGTACTGACCAAGTTGCAGGCCGTGCTCGACAGCATGGACGGCAGTAACTGGAACGGTGGGGCGACCAACTACGAGGATGCGCTCAAGACTACCTCCAACTGGTTCAACAGCGACACCGCCAAGAACAACACCAACGCGAAGAACTTGGCGTACTTCATTACCGATGGGGCACCAAACACCTATTACGACTATGAACAGACCAACCCTATCGTGAATACGAAGACCAACGAACGTCTCGATTCGTTTGTCAACGTCAACAACTATGTGGCAGGGGAGGCCTTCTACGCCAACATAGGTGGTACCAACAGGGTGCTGATCGATGCTAGTGGCAGGGTTCAACAGTGGTCGCAAAACAGCAATAACAAGTGGAGCTCGACCACCATCGGGACCTTGAAGGCACAGGGGGATGGTACCTTCGAGATCTCCACCTCCTATGACAGCAACTACTGGGCATTGCACAACGCTCTGGCTGTTCTGCCACTTCTGTTGGCCAATAACGTGACGCTGGAAGCGATCGGCATCGGCAGCAACGTCTCCATCGATACCCTGAAGCTGTTCGACAGTGATCAGATTGTGCAGTCCAACGTGTCAGCCAACGATCTAGCCAACGCCATCTTGGGCACCTCGGTGAATAACCTGCCGGGCAGTGACCGGATCGACGGCGGTGCTGGCGACGACATCCTGTTCGGGGATGCCATCCACTTCGCCGGTATCAACGGTGAAGGCTACGCGGCCATCAAGCAGTATGTGGCCGGCAAGCTGGGCGCAGGCTCGGTGACCGATGCCCAGGTCCATGACTACATCACGGACCATGCCAGCGAGTTCGATCAGTCCTCCAGCAATGACAAGGCGGACGTGCTGATTGGCGGGGATGGCAACGACATCCTGTTCGGTCAGGGTGGCGATGACTTCCTGTTCGGTGGTGCCGGCAACGACATCCTGTTCGGTGGTGCCGGCAACGACACCCTGTATGGCGAGAGCGGCAACGATACCCTGTACGGTGGCAGCGGCAACGATACCCTGTTTGGTGGTATTGGCGACGATAACCTGATCGGTGGTCTGGGCAATGACATCCTGGTTGGCGGGCTTGGCAATGACATTCTCAAGGGGGATAGCGGTGCCGATACCTTCACCTGGCTGCAGGGCGATACCGCCGCAGGCAGCGTTGCCAAGGATTACGTGGTCGACTTCTCCAAGGCGGAAGGTGACAAGCTGGATCTGAGCGACCTGTTGGATCACGACGGTTCTCGTAACCAGAACGATCTGAAGAGCCTGCTGTCGGTGTTCCAGGACAATGAAGGGGTACATCTACAGGTCAAGGAGAGCAGTACTGCGTCGGTGACTCAGGAAATAGTGCTGATGAACCATACTTTCGATAGTCTGACGGGGGGGGCAGGTACTACTGCCAACCAGGTGATCGATTACATGTTGACCAACAACATGCTCGATATCGACAAGTAAGCCCAACTCGGGACAGTAAAAAAGCGGCAGAGCAATCTGCCGCTTTTTTTATCTTGGCAGGGAGGCGAAATTAGTTGCCGAGTGTGGCAAACAGGCTCTGCTCAAGGGTGCCGCGGGAGACGCAGACCGGCTTGATGGACGGGGCTGATACGCGCTCGCCTGAGGATTCCACAAAGAACAGCTCGGTGTTGCCTTTGACGTTGACGGTGGCCACGCTGCTGTTGCCGCTCTGGGTGATGATCAGGTTGATCTGCAGGTCAGGGTTGCCCAGTGCTACTTTGGAACCCATGGTGCCGCAGTCCAGCCACTCAAGTCCGTCGGCCGACTGGTTGACATTGGCGGTCATCAGGCCGGCACCGCGCTGACTGTTTTCGATGGTGAGGCCGTGGTCGGTGAACCACTTTTCGGCGCGAGCCCACACCAGATCCACCGGGATCGCCATCTCCTGGGTATTGTTGGTCGCCTTGGCGACCGGCGGGTTGTAGCGATACTCCTCACCACCGTTATTGTCGCCAGCACAACCTGCCAGCAGCAGCGCCAATGCGCACCCCATCATCTTTTTCATCTTGCTTCTCTCGTCCATTTATCAGGCCATTGGCCAACCGGTGCCTATTATCACCTGAGCGACAACCTCTGTCAGCATGCGTGCTGCATCGGTGTAAACGGAGGGGTTACCGGGGGTGCTTTACAAAATTGGTTTGCTATCATAGATTTGCTCGAAATTCCTCCATAAGCGCCCCTGTGACCAACATGCTTACCCCGGATCTGCTTCAGCAGATCATCGACCAGTTGCCAATGAGTATCTTCTGTCGTGATAGGCATGGTCGCTACCTGTTTGCCAATCGTGAATTTGCCATTGAGGCCAGGCTGGGTTCACCCGCCGAGGTGGTCGGCAAGAGTGATGCAGAGATGCCATGGGGCGATGTATTTCGTACCGAGGACGCGCAGTTGCTGACGGGGGGCGTTCCCTTGCTTCATCAACAGTTGCACTGTAATCGGGGTGGTGAGACCTGCTGGATGGAGGTGCACAAGATCCCGCTTTACACGGCTCAGGGTGAGCCATATGCCGTATTCGGAATGGTCAACGAGATTGCCCAGCGCAAGCACCTGGAACAGACGGTCAAAAAACAGCAGGTGTTGCAGCGTTTTCTGCTCGATGCCATCCCTGACCTGATCCGTTTCGATGATCACAACGGTGTGTTGCTGGAGTGCAACCAGGCGTTTCTCGACTTTATTGGTCAGGGGGCGGATGAGGTGCTGGGTCAGCAGCTGCCGTTCCGGCTGGCGGCACCCCAAGGGATGGGCCACGGCGAATGTTGTCTGCTGGATGCCAGAGGGCAGGGACGGCATATGGAGATCACCCGGGTCGATGTCCCCGATGGGGATGGTCACTCCCTCGGGATCCTGACGCTGGGGCGCGATATCACTGGCTTGCGCACCACTCAGGCACAGTTGCAGCAGGAGCAGCACTACGACAGCCTCACCGGGCTGCTCAAACTCTCCCGTTTCTTGCAGACCAGCCGCCATTTGGGGTGCCGCAGCGCCACACTGGTGCTGGTCGATCTGCACCACTTTCGTGAGGTTAACGATCGCTTCGGGATCCGGATTGCCGATCGCCTGCTGAGCCAGGTGGCCAAGCGACTACAGCAATTGGTTCCGCCGCGAACCTTGCTCTGCCGGGTGGCTGCCGATGACTTCTGTCTGTTACTCCCCGATTTCAACGAGCCGTTGCAGGAATGGAACCAGCATCTGCAGCAGCAGTTGATGGAGTACTATCAGGTGGAAGAGCATCGTATCCAGATCCCGGTGTTTCTGGGGCTGGCTCAGGGGCGGGCAAGCGATGCCGAGCGGTTGCTCAGCCATGCTGAAGCGGCGCTGGCGCAGGGCAAGCGGCAGCAGCAGTACTGCACTCTGTTTGATCCGGCGCTGCACGCCCGGCTCAAGCGGCGTCAACTGATCGCCGCCCAGTTACCGCTCGCCATCAAGTCATCCCAGCTGGTTGCCGTCTACCAACCCATTATCAGCAGCACAACCCATCTGCTTTGTGGTGCAGAATTGCTTTGCCGCTGGCCGCATCCTGAACTTGGCATGATCTCGCCGGAAGAATTTATTCCACTGGCCGAAGAGATGGGGATCATCGGCCAACTTGGTCAGCTGATGCTGGAGTTGGGGTGTGCTCAGTTGGCCCAGTGGCAAACCGATCAGCCGGATATGGTACTCTCCATCAACCTTTCGCCGTTGCAGTTTCGTGATCCGGCGCTCTGCAAGCTGGTGCAGGGCTGCATTGCACGTCATGGTCTGAATGCAGGCCAGCTGGAGCTGGAGATCACTGAAGGAGTCTTGATGGAGAATGCCGATGAGATCGAGACCAACCTGGATAACCTGATCGCCGCCGGTTTTCAACTGGCCATCGATGATTTCGGTACTGGGTATTGCTCGCTGGCCTATCTGCCAAGGCTCAAGGTCGCCACGCTCAAGCTGGATCGCAGCTTCACCCAGGGGTTGGTCAGCAACAGTGCCACCACCGCCATCGTGAGATCGGTCATCGGACTTGGTCATGAGCTGGGGATCTGCATTACTGCAGAAGGGGTGGAAACCGTCGAGCAACAGTTGTGGCTGACCCAGGCGGGGTGTGATCGGCTACAGGGTTATCTGTTCAGCCCCCCGTTGTCGCCCGAGCAGTTTGCCGCCAGTTATTTGTGACAGTCTGCAATAACAGAGAGGCCACCCGCAGGTGGCCTCTCTGTTTGTGGCAGGGATCAATCCTGGAAGTAGGTGCCCCAGCCATCGTAATCCACCCCATATTTTTCCAGGATGGGCAGCATCTTGGCGATATCGGCGACGATCGCTTCGACATTCAGCTTGCACTCGACGGTGGCATCGAAGCAGAAGATGGTGGCGCCGTCATCCAGCTCCATCTCTTCGGCATCGGTCACTTCAAAACCGGCCTTGAACAGGTCAACCGCTGCTTTTTCCAGACGGTCGAAATCCTGGCAGGCGAAGTGGTGCTCGATGTCGTAATCCGCATCGGGATTGCTGCCATCGGCCAGCAGTTCGTTGACGATCTCGGTGGTCTCATCACGCCACTCTTGCATATTCAGACTCATGTTGCCTCCAGGCGGTATCATTGCGGCAAAGCATACTCGCAGAGTGGATTCGGCTCAATGCGGCTGACCCACTGAGCCTCGAATTTCCATCATATTGGCACAGCCTGCAGGGCGTGCAGAGGCCAGCAAGTACGGCAAACAGGACTGAAATGGATAATAAATGGCCGCTTCGTTCGGTTGTTGAGCGAACGCGCTTTTTATCGTGCCATCATGGTTGACACTCTGCGCTGGAAAGGGTTTAATGCGCGCCGTTGCCCAGATAGCTCAGTCGGTAGAGCAGGGGATTGAAAATCCCCGTGTCGGCGGTTCGATTCCGTCTCTGGGCACCACAATTCCTCCTTAGTTCAGTCGGTAGAACGGCGGACTGTTAATCCGTATGTCACTGGTTCAAGTCCAGTAGGAGGAGCCAAATTCGAAAAGCCCGCTCAATCGAGCGGGCTTTTTCATTTCTAGTTGCTGTTGCATGCTGCCAAAAAGAGCGTTGCGCCACAGGTGGCACTGAACAGCAGCATTCCGGTCTGCAGCATGCTGCCAGGGCATGGCTTCTTCTCTCTTTTTCTGGCCCTGATCCACTTCGGTTTCATCACATTCCCTTATCCATTTTGTCGGCCTGAATGGCTGCACTCCTGTGCAGGCGAGCCATCTTTGTTGAATGGCGCCATGGCGTCAATCTCCCCTGCAAAACAATTAATTCAGCACCGTTGAAGAGCGGCTTGTCGGGTGATGTTTCGACCTTTAAGCCATTGTTAACATTTTGGAAAACCGGAGTGACCCTGTGGCTGGGCGGGGCTATGATGGGGTCAATGATGTTCCCATCCTGACGGAGAGACCCCAGATGAACAGCCCCTTGAGCTATGTACTGGACGGCATTCATTGCGAGCCGCACTTTTTTACCGTTCCCCTCGATCATGATGAGCCGGATGGTGACAGCATTACCCTGTTTGCCCGCACCCTCTGCCGCAAAGACAAACTCGATGAGAAGTTGCCCTGGCTGCTCTTTTTGCAGGGTGGTCCCGGTTTCGGCGCGCCGCGTCCGACGGCCAACAGTGGCTGGCTCAAGCGGGCGTTGCAGGAGTTCAGAGTGCTGCTGCTGGATCAGCGTGGCACCGGGATGTCGAGCCCCATCCATGGGCATATTCTGGCCAAAATGACACCGACCGAGCAGGCGGAGTATCTCAGCCATTTTCGCGCCGACAGCATAGTGCAAGATGCCGAGTTCATCCGGCAGGAGCTCAGCCCCAAGCATCGCTGGAGCCTGCTGGGGCAAAGCTTTGGCGGCTTTTGCTGCCTGACCTATCTCTCGTTTTTCCCTGACAGTCTGCGGGAGGTCTATATCACCGGCGGTATCGCGCCGATCGGCCGCAGTGCCGAGGAGGTTTACCGCGCCACCTATCAGCGGGTGGCCGACAAGAACCGCGCCTTCTTCGCCCGCTTCCCCCACGCTCAGGGGATTGCCAACCGGCTGGCCAACCATCTGCACCAGCACGATGTGCGACTGCCCAACGGCCAGCGCCTGACGGTGGAGCAGTTCCAGCAGCAAGGGCTGGATCTCGGCACTACGGGTGCCTTTGAGGAGCTTTATTACCTGCTGGAGGAGGCCTTTATCGGTGACAAGCTGAGCCCGGCCTTTCTCTATCAGGTGCAGAGCATGCAGCCATTCAATACCAACCCGCTGTTTGCCATCTTGCACGAAGCTATCTATGCCGAAGGGGAGGCGACTCGCTGGGCCGCCGCCCGGGTCAGGGGGGAATTCCCGGCGGTGAACTGGGCACCCGGCAAGGATTTCGCCTTCACCGGCGAGATGGTTTACCCCTGGATGTTCGAGCAGTTCCGCGAGTTGCTGCCCCTGAAAGAGGCGGCTCATCTGCTGGCCAACAAGGCTGACTGGGGGGCGCTCTATGACTCGGCACAGCTTGCCCGCAACAAGGTGCCGGTAGCCTGCGCCGTCTATCCCGAGGATATGTATGTGGAGTTTGACTACAGTCGCGAAACTCTGCGTGGCCTTGGCAACAGTCGTGCCTGGATCACCAATGAATATGAGCACAACGGTTTGCGCGCCGATGGTGAAGAGATTCTTGATCGTCTGATCGCGTTGAATCGCGACCGTTAATTGTCGTTATCGGCAATCATCGCGGGAGTCCGGACTCCCGCGATGATTGTTATGGATGGTTGTTATGAAAGCGTGACGCCCTGAACCTTGCCCCGCGCCTGCCAGACGATGAGTGGATAGCCGGCTGATTAATTTCCCCCTCTTTCACTGTTTCTGCCGATCCCTCACCATATACTTGCCAAACGACTCTGTATTGAGCCGCGGTCAAACCGATTGACCAACTCGTGCTCGTTACCATTAGAAAGTCGCTCTACCGCTCTGTATCCCGCGTATCAGATATGCCATCTCTGCATGCCCCGCAATCCGGGGTAGGGGATGGTCGTGCTTTTCAATCAAGATAAGGATGTATGATGAGAAAGTCTCTGTTGGCCTGCTCCCTGTTGCTGTGCCCTGTCGTGTTTGCTGCCACCCCCCATTGGGAATATAGCGGTGAGGCGGGGCCTACCCACTGGGCCAAGCTGACCCCTGAGTTTGGCCAGTGTGCGGGTAGCAATCAGTCGCCGGTTGACCTGAACGGATTGGTCGAGGCCAAACTGGCCCCGCTGGTACTCCACTATCAGGCGGGTGGCAACACAGTGGTCAACAATGGTCATACCGTGCAGGTCGGTTATGCCCCGGGCAGCATTTTGCAACTCGATGGCACCAGGTTTGAGCTCAAGCAGTTCCACTTCCACGCCCCGAGTGAAAACCTCATCGAGGGCAAATCCTATCCGCTGGAAGGGCATCTGGTGCACGTCAGTGACAAGGAAGAGATCGCCGTGGTGGCGGTGATGTTCGAGGCTGGCAAGGCCAATCCTGCGCTGGCGGCAGCTTGGAGTGCATTACCTGCCAAGGTGGGGGAGATCCAGGCCCTCAAGGCGCCGCTTTCTGCTGAGCAACTGCTGCCGGAAAGCCATGACTACTATCGCTTCAGCGGTTCCCTTACAACGCCTCCCTGCTCGGAAGGGGTGCGCTGGCTGGTGATGAAGCAGCCGGTTGAGGTCAGTCAGGCCCAGATCGACGCCTTCAAGGCGGTGATGCACCACCCCAACAACCGACCGGTGCAGCCCCTCAATGGGCGCGTGGTACTGCAATAACACAGCGTTGCAATAGCGCTGCAGATAGCAAAAACAACAAAGAGGGCCGCGAGGCCCTCTTTTACATGGCGAGGTATCGGTGTGCAATTAAAGCGCGGCGGCGATGCGGGCGCCAAGCGCCGCGTTGTTCAGTACCAGCTGAATGTTGGCCGCCAGTGAGTTGCCGCCGGTCAGCTCGCAGACGCGGGCCAGCAGGAAGGGGGTTGACGCCTTGCCCTTGATCCCCTGCTCATCCGCTTCACGCAGCGCTTGGGCAATGGCTGCGTCGATATCAGCTTTCGGCATGGCGTGTGCGGTCGGGATGGGGTTGGCCACCACGGCGCCGCCCGCCAGTCCCAGCTCCCACTTGAGGCGCAGCGCCTCGGCGATGGCCGCCGGGGTATCGAGGCGATAATCGACCTTGAAGCCGCTCTCGCGGGTGTAGAAGGCTGGCAGCTCCTCGGTTTGATAGCCGATCACCGGCACGCCCTGGGTCTCCAGATACTCCAGGGTCAGCCCGATATCGAGTATCGACTTGGCTCCGGCGCAGACTACGGCCACCGGCGTTTGTGCCAGCTCCTGCAGGTCGGCTGAGATATCGAAGGTCTCCTGCGCACCGCGATGTACCCCACCAATGCCACCGGTGGCAAAGACCCGGATCCCCGCCATGGCGGCGATGATCATGGTGGAGGCGACCGTGGTGGCCCCCATCCCCTTGCGCGCCAGTACGAACGGAATGTCGCGGCGGCTGCACTTGGTCACGCTGTGGCCTGCCCGGCCCAGTGCTTCCAGTGCACCAGCATCCAGACCCACCTTGAGGCGGCCGTCGATGATGGCGATGGTGGCCGGCATGGCGCCGTTATCGCGCACCACCTGCTCCACCTGACGGGCCGTCTCCACGTTCTGTGGATAGGGCATGCCGTGGGAGATGATGGTGGATTCGAGGGCAACCACCGGTTTGCCGGCGGCCAGCGCGGCAGCAACTTCCGGTTGGATATCGAGGTAAGTATTCAGCATGGGTACTCCTCCAGTATGCGGTCAACGGCGGTTTTGCAGAGACCGGAAAAAACGGTATCGGAACAATTGACGGTGAGGGCGGCACAGCCCAGGGCAAAACGGGTGGTCTGTGTGATATCGAGATCTTGCAGCCAGGCGTGGGCGAGGCCGGCCATAAAGGCATCCCCGCCACCGGTGACGTTGAGCACCGGGCTGCCCAGTATCGGCAGGTGGCCCTGCTGCTCGCCGTCGCTATAGAAGATCCCCTGCTCACCCAGACTGAGGAACAATCGCTTGACTCCGGCGCGGTGGAACCAGGCGGCTACCATGGGCCAAGAGTCTGGCCCGGCGATGGTCATGCCACACAGCTGCTCAGCCTCGCTGCGATTGGGTTTGAGGGTGTGGATCTTGCCGAGCCAGGGGCGGATCTTCTCCACCTTGGCCACCGAGACGGTATCGACAAAGATGGCGTGATCCCCCTGTCGTTCGAACAGCCAGTCGAGGGTGTGGATGGCCAGATTGGTGTCGAGCACCCAGAGCTTGGCACCCCCGAGAAAGCCGCCAAGGGGGGTCAGGCGGGCAGGGGTGAGCTGCTCTATGATAGCCATGTCGTTAATGGCGCAGCTCATTTCACCGCTCCCATCGTGAATGCTGAGGTAGCAGGAGGTCGCGTGACCATCGAGCACCAGGGTCTGGCGTACATCGACGCCGGCTCGTTGACTCACCTCTAGCAGATGGTGACCATACTGGTCGTTGCCGACGGCAGTCAGCAACCGGGTATCGCTCCCTAATCGCGCCAGATTCTCGGCGATATTGCGGCCGACACCACCGGCTGAAGTGCGCACTTTGCCCGGGTTGGAGTCACCGAGCAGCAGGTTGTCGTGGCTGGTGCCACAAATATCCATATTGGCACCGCCGATCACCACTACGTAGGGGCCTTCTCGCAGTACATAACCTCTGCCTTGCACATATCCCTGCCGGATCAGGCTGGAGATGTGGCTGGCCAGCGCGGAGCGGCTGATGCCGAGGCGATCGGCCAGATCCTGCTGGGCAATCATGGGATCCTGACGCAGCAGGGCTAGGATCTCTTGTTCACGCTCAGTCATAGACAAACATCCATTTACAAACGTTTGTCCATTATTGCTGGGAAACGTTTGCTGGCTATCGGCTTGTACAAAATTTGTCGGCTTGCGCACAAAAAATCGACATTCAAAGCTGGGTTGGCAAGCGGTTTAGCTGGGGAGGGGACTTTTAACGGGTCGGTGGCCCTGCAACGGCTTATAATGGCCGTCGCAAGATGAGGAGAGATGATGGAAAAGAGTGCATTCTGCTGCGTGGGGTTGGTCAATCCCAAGTCCCCGGAAAATGTCGGTTCCGTGATGCGGGCTGCGGGTTGTTACGGGGTGGACGAGGTCTACTACACCGGCAACCGCTTCGAGCTGGCGCGCCGCTTTGCCACTGATACCAAGCAGATGGTGGAGAAGATCCCGCTGCTCGGGGTGGATGATCTGATGGCGTTTATCCCGCAGGGATGCGTGCCCGTGGTGGTCGATCTGATCGACGGCGCTACACCGCTCCCCGACTATGTCCATCCGGAACGCGCTTTTTATATCTTCGGGCCGGAGGATGGTACGCTCGATCCTGCCCTCTATGGCGCGGTGAAAGATGTGGTTTATGTGCCGACCAGTGGCTGTATGAATCTGGCGGCCTCGGTCAATGTGATCCTCTACGACCGCTTGGCCAAGGGAATGAGGGGAGAGTAATTAGCGCAACGTTATCATTCAGTCTGCAGGACTGGCAGCCACTTTCTGTTCCAGTTCTTCGATAAAACCCTGATAGTAGTCATAGAGCTGATAGTGCTTATAGATCTCTGCCAGACCCCCGCTGCGGATCAACTCAACCATTCCCTTATCCCAGAGCTGTAACATCCGGTTGCCTTGCTGGGTATCGGCAAAAATGGGATAGGTCGGGATCCAGCGCAGGAAGACGCGATGCAGCTCGGGAGGGATAGCCTCATCCACATAGAGCACGCCGGCAGTGAGGTAAAAGCGATATCGCTCTTTACCAAGCAGTTGCAGGGCCAGCTCATCGCTGTCAATTTCATGCCACTGCATGGTGACCGCAATGTACTTGTCGAATGCCCAGCCCCGCCGCCATATCACGGTTTGCCCTTCCAGACTTTTCTCCCCTTGCCACTGGGGTTGCCATTTCTTGAGCATGAACACGGTCAGGTCATCCGCTGATGCCGGATAGCGAGATTGCTGGACGCCGGATACTTCATCGCGATATACCCCCATGGCGATATCTCCCCCTTTTTTTGCAATGACAGCGAGAGCGCGCTTATAGGGCACAATATGGGGGGTTACCTGATAGCCGTGAGGCTGGTAGATGGCTCGCACCAGATCTAGATAGAGGCCTTTGCCATCCTTTTGACAAAAACCGGGCCAATCATCGCAATAAACGTCAATAGACTCTGCCCGGCAATTCGCCGCAGTGAACAGACAACAGAGCAACAGACAGATGCGTAGCATGGTCAGAGCTGGCCTCGCTGGGGCAGAGGAAAAAACACTGATACCCTACTTTATACCATGGCATTGATGGCGACGGCGTACAGAAAAAATCCCTGATGTTCATTTTGCGACAGGGTCGAGAGTTATTTTCAATCTGATGGTTATGATGAACTCAAGATTCAATAGTACCCCAATCAGTAGAGGAGACTGCATTATGCCATCGATCAAAACTCTGCTTTGTCCTGTCGATTTTTCCCAAATGTCCCGGGCGGTACTCGACTATGCCGTATTCATGGCGCAGAGCCATGAGGCCCAGCTCAAGCTGATCCATGTCGTAGACCAACTGCACGGCTTTGACAGTTACAAAATTCTTCATATGACAGCCGTTGAGATCACTCACGAAATGGAGCGTCAGGCCAGAGCCCAACTCAAAGAGCTGATTGCCACCCTGCCTATTCCGGCAACGTTTGATATTCGCTTTGGCAGGGCAGCGGATGAAATCATTATCCAGGCCAAGGAAGACGAGGTTGAACTGATCGTTATGGGGAGTCACGGCCGCTCCGGCATCAGCCATCTGCTGGTAGGCAGCGTTGCCGAATCCGTGGTGCGTCATGCTCCGTGCCCGGTCCTGGTGGTGCGCCAATAACTCGTCCCGTTTAGTGTGAGAGCGTGACAAACAAGGCCAGCGATTGCTGGCCTTGTGTTTTATGGTGTTGTGCCCGTTAGCCGTGGGCGTAGATGACACTGCCCCCTTTTATGGTATCTATGATGGCCCTGGCTTGTTCCTTTGGCAGGGCGGGACAGCCCCAGCTGCGGCCCAGTTTGTCATATTTGCGCAGATGGTTTGGGCTGGCATAGGCGGCGCCATGCACCACGATGGCACGTTTGCGGGCATTGCAGTTTTTGCCGGGGCTGAGCCCATCCAGCCGCAGGGAGTAGCCATGCTTGCCCAAGTAGGTTTCTGCGGTACGATAGACGCCGAGGGAGCTTTGTCGGGAGTTGAGCTGGTTGGAAAAGCGCTCTGCGGCTAGTTCACCTGAGTTGCGGCCATGGCTTACCCAGGTGTGATAAAGCAGTTTGTGACGTTTCATGTCGATGACGAACAGCCTGCGCTGAGTCGAAGGCTTGCTGTAATCAATGATGGTCAGGATGGATTTTTGCTTGCTGCGTACGCTTTGATAGCTGACAAGGGCTTTTTGAAAGGTTTGTCTGTCGAGTTTGCCGGCCAGCCCAAGCTGCTGATAGAGGTTGCGCTCACTACTGGCGGCGCTATTCCCGCTCCAGCCGATGCTCACCAGCAACAGTAACACTGGCCACAGTGGCCCCCACCGTTTTCCGAGTAACTCTGTCATCCCTGCTCCCCTCTTTGCGCATCCTTGCTTGTCCAACGGGCTGAAATTACAGCTATCCGCTCGATAGTTATATGCAAGGTGCTGAAAACGCGCAATAAAAAACCGGCCGCAGAGCGGCCGGAAGAAATTCAAACAGTAGACATTGGTTTCACAGGGTATAACCGACAGTCAACCTTTTAGAAGTTGTACTGCAGGGCGACAGCAACAACGTCGTCGGTGTTCTTGCCCAGAGAGTTGGTGGACTTGCCATCAACAGAGTCAAGCAGGTTCAGCTTGTAGTCAACGTAGGCGTTGAAGTTCTCGGTAAAGTTGTACCAGGCACCGATGGATACGTACTCGGTGTAGGTGTCGTCAATGCCGTGGGCAGTATCTTTGACGTCAGTGCGCAGGTAAGCCAGAGAAGGCTTGAACTTGCCGATGGTGTACTGGGCAACGGCTTCGTAACCATCCATCTTCTCGGCGTAGCCGTTGTTGACGAACAGGTGGTTCTCACCGTGGGAATAGGTTGCCGCCAGATAGAGGTCGCCTGCAGCATATTTGGCACCGAAGCCCATCAGCTTGGCATCTTTCTCGCCGCCAAAGGCTGCGTAGCGGGCCTGTTCGGCAGTTTTGCCAGCCTGGTTGTATGCAGCGCCTAGGCTCAGACCCATATCGAAGTCATAGTTGGCAGAGAAGGCAAAGCCCTCTTTGGAACCAGTGCTGTTCCAGCTCTCACCGTTGTAGAGGTTACCGTTGAAGGACTCGGCAATGGCGCTGCGGCCAGCATTTTGCGGGGTATTGTTACCAGTGAACTGGGCACCCAGAGTCAGACCTTCGTAGTTGAAGATGTACTGAGCCAGACCGTTGGTACGGCCGGTACCGAATACTTCGGTATCTTTGCCCAGGCCATCACCACCCCATTCGGGCAGTACGTCGGTATAGTTGTTTACGGCCTTGGTGAACAGACCATCCTGACGGCCATAACTGAAGGCACCGAAGCGATCGTGCTGGATGCCGGCATAGGCGTAACGCAGTTCATCGTTGTCAGAACCGGAGGTCGGCAGGTTGTATTCGGCAAAGCCGAATGCCTTCATCTCGGGAGCGATCTTGGTCTCGCCAGCAACGTGCAGACGGAAGTAGCTCTGATCTCCTTCGGCGCTGTTGTTGTCAGTGCCGTAGTAGGCACCCTGGGCACGGCCACCGATATCCAGCTTGGTGTCGTTCTGGTTGTAAACGGTAGCAGCGTGGGCGCCACTGGCCAGCAGCAAGCTGGAGATGGCCATAGTCAGTGCAGACTTTTTCATATCCTTATTTCCTCTGATGTAAACACTTCCGAACCTGTGGTCGGTTCTATGGAAATCGGAAAGGGTCCGATAGCCACACGGTAGGCGCTTGAACCTTGACTGGGCCTGAATCTGTCGTCGTTTAATTTGGTGCTGAAGGGCGCTGTTGATACTGGATATGACGTTTTTTGACAGGTTAAAAAGAGATTAAATTCAATGAATTATTCTCTATTGGCTGTTTTGACATTAAAGCTGGCCTGACCAATAAGGTCGATGACTCAAGTTGTGAGGCGAATCACGAAGGGGGAGAAGAGTGGCGGGAGGAAAATGGGACAGGAGCACTTGCCGTGCTCCTGTCAGGCGGTCAGCTTGCTTTTTGCCACAGTGTCATCAGCAAATCCTGTTCCAGCTGTGCCGGACCTTGCTGGATAAAGGCATGGCGCTGTTCGCCGTTGGCGCGCCAGCCGAGACGGCTTGTCTCCAGAATAAAGGCGCGCATGGTCTGATCCATAGAGATAGGGAACTGGCAGCGCTCCTGGCTTACCAGCCGGAGACCGGCAAGCGAGGGCCAGCTTAAAGGGTGTTCCATACTCACCGGATTGAGGCTGACCCGCAGTTGCCACTGATGACGCGGGCCCGGCTGCAGATAGAGCAGATAGCCACCGGGGGCCAGCCAGCTGACCAGCTGTTCCGTCTTGACCTTGAGATCGTTGACCAGCAGCACCTGAGCAGAGCCCGGTTGCAACGGCGCGCGAGCGGGATCGGCAATGACAAACTGGCCGTCCGGCTGCGCTTTTTTGGCGGCAAAGATGGTGTTCTTGGCGATATCAACCCCAGCAAACTGCCAGCCGGGCAGGCGCTCTGCCAGCTCGCGGCAGTAGTAGCCTTCACCACATCCCAGATGAACCAGCTCTTGTGGGGCAAGGGGAGCGAGCAGGGAGGCCATGGCCTCGACCAGCGGCAGTTGGTGGCCGGCTTCCAGGAAATGGTGCTTGGCGCGCATCAGGGCACGGCTGTCGCTGTCTTTGGGGTTTTTCTTGCCGGGGATGAGATCCAGATAACCTTCCGGTGCCGGATCGAAGTGATGCTTGTTGTCGCAATAGCGCCCCTGGGAGGCTTCATGAAGATGGAGCGGACTGCGGCAACGGGGACATTGAAGGTGCATAGTAACTCTCTGGGCGAATGCCGGAACAGTGAAGGGCGTTCGGGATTATAGGGGAGAGGATCAAAAAAGGCTGCCGTAGCAGCCTTTTTTATCCCAAGGCCTCAGTCAGCCCTGCGGACGGGTCATCAGCGAGTGCCAAATACCACAATGGTCTTGCCGTGAGCGGAGATGAGCTCCTGCTCTTCCAGCATCTTGAGGATGCGGCCCACGGTTTCACGGGAGCAGCCGACGATCTGGCCGATCTCCTGACGGGTTATCTTGATCTGCATCCCATCCGGGTGGGTCATGGCATCTGGCTGCTTGGCCAGGTTGAGCAGAGTCTGGGCGATCCGGCCGGTCACATCCAGGAAGGCGAGGTTACCCACTTTCTGGCTGGTGTGCTGCAGGCGCTTGGCCATCTGGCCAGAGAGACGCATCAGAATGTCCGGGTTGACCTGGATCAGCTGGCGGAACTTCTTGTAAGAGATCTCGGCCACTTCGCAAGAGCCTTTGGCGCGAACCCAGGCGGAACGCTCGGGATTCTCGTTCTCCTCGAACATCCCCATCTCGCCCAGGAAGTCACCCTGGTTCAGATAGGAGAGGATCATCTCTTTGCCCTCATCGTCCTTGATCAAGACGGCCACAGTGCCCTTGACGATGTAGTAGAGGGTCTCCGCTTTTTCACCCGCATGGATCAGGGTGCTCTTCGCGGGATACTTATGAATGTGGCAGTGCGACAAGAACCATTCCAGGGTGGGATCGCTTTGCGGTTTGCCAATAACCATGAGAATTCCTCTGTAGTGTCTTTTTATGGACTTGTGCGTCCGGGCAAGCTGCCAATCTTGCCATTCCTTGTATTAGTCGCAGTAGGATAAGAGCCTTTGTCTGTGCTGACAAGGCTTTGCGCCCTTTTGCAAGAGCCCTTTGGGTAATGCCTGCTGCGCTGCTTCCGCCATTCTAGGGAAGATAGAGGTCGGAGATGTTGATTTTGATCTATTTCCATCCCAACTCCCCCTGTTCGGCAGAGATAAGCGACTGGGTTATGCTAGGGATCCATCATCACGATTAACAGGAGAGAGTGCGAGATGAAAGCCAAGGTCAGCTGGGTGGAAGGGATGAAGTTTGTGGGTGAGAGTGAATCCGGTCACAAGGTGATCCTGGATGGAGCCAACCCCGGTGAGGGGGCCAGCCCGATGGAGATGATCCTGCTGGCGGTCGGTGGCTGCAGCTCTATTGATGTGGTCTCCATCCTAGAAAAAGCGCGCCAGTCGGTGACCGCTTGTCATGTCGAGGTCAGTGGCGAACGGGTTGATAGCGTGCCCCGGGTTTTCGAGAAGATTAATCTGCACTTCGTGGTGACAGGCAAGGGATTGGCAGAGAAACAGGTGGCCAGAGCGGTCGATCTGTCGATGGAAAAATACTGTTCTGTTTCCCTGATGTTGGAAAAAGCGGTACAAATTACCCATAGTTATCAAATTGTTGAAGCTTGATAACTGACGATTGTTTCGTTGGTACCCTGGCATAAGGCCGTCACATGAGGCCTCTGCACAAGGCCATTACATAAGGCCATCACATAAGGAAAGTGCAATGAAAAAATTGATCGCTCTGCTTCCCCTGTTGGGTCTGGCGGCGTGCAGCAGCCCGCAACCTACCCAGTATCAATACAGCCAATACCAGTGTGGCGAAGAGATGCTGGCCATTACCTATGATGCCCAGGCTGACATGGTGCAGTTCCCCTATGCCGGGGTTTACCACAAACTGGCGCGTGTGGAGTCAGAGTCTGGCGCCAAATATTCTGACGGCCTGACCACCTTCTGGAATCAGGAGAAACAGGCGCTCCTCACCCAGAAAGGGGTTACGCTGCTGACCTGTACGCTTAAATAAGTGACCACAGATATCTGAAGGCGTGCAGCTTCGTGTCCCAGTCTGGCCAAGACCAGACTGGGACAAAACTGTGAGACCACAAAAAACGGCTTGCCGGGAGGCAAGCCGTTTTTCTATCCATCCCTTTTCAATAAGCCAGCATTAACTGTTAATTGGTCGGGGCGCTATGAAGCAGTTCGGCAGCGAGCTGCTGGCTGAGCGCCTGACGTTGGCTATCAGCAATGCTTACATCGCTGGTCAGCTGGATGATGCTGCTCCAGACTGCTTTCTGGGTTTTGCGATCGAGCAGCACTATGGCCAGCGAGCCTTTGCGCTGGTTGGCCGAGGCATAGACCCCGGGCGTCATGCCGAGGCGGGCGAAAATCTCGCCATCGCTCATATCCTTGCCGCCCGCGACGCCTATGGCGACCCACAGATCCGCCTCGTCGAGCGGCGCACTCTGCCACCCCTTGCCATTGAGCTCCCGGCTCACCGCCTGCTGCATCGGCTCCAGCCACCCTTCCGCCAGCTCACCGGCGAATTGATACTGCTCGGCCAGGGCGTAGCGCGGGGTTGCGCCATAGGTCCAGTTGCCAATCGGACGAACCAGCATGGTGCCGGACTCCAGCGTGGGGGCCGTCGGCCCGCTGCTGCAGCCGCCAAGCAGGGCGGCCAATACCACAGAGATAAACGCTAACCGCATTGTGAACTCCTTGGCTTAAGTGATCTTGCCGGTTTCAAGTAGTTGCTGGATGAGTGGCTTAAGGATCAACTCCATGGCAAACCCCATCTTGCCACCCGGCACGACGATGGTATTCATTCGTGACATGAATGAGCCGTCGATCATCGACAACAGATAGGGAAAATCGACCTGTTTTATGCCGCGAAACCGGATCACCAGCATACTCTCGTCCAGACTCGGGATCACCTTGGCACTGAAGGGATTGGAGGTGTCCACTGTCGGCACCCGTTGGAAGTTGATATGGGTGCGCGAGAACTGCGGGGTGATGAAGTTGATGTAATCATCCATGGAGCGGACTATGGAGTCGGTTACGGCCTCACGGGAGTGGCCGCGCTCCGAGGTATCGCGGATCAGCTTCTGGATCCACTCCAGGTTGACGATGGGCACCACGCCGATGAGAAAGTCCACGTGGCGGGCTACGTTGTGATCCTCAGTGACCACACCACCGTGCAGCCCTTCATAAAACAGCAGGTCAGTGTCGCTCGGCAGATGCTGCCAGGGGGTGAAGGTGCCGGGCATCTGGTTGAAGGGGACCGCCTCGTCAAAGCTGTGCAGATAGCGGCGATACTGGCCGGTGCCATCCTGGCCATAGCCCTGAAAAAAGCTCTCCAGCAAGCCGAAGTCATTGGCCTCGGGGCCAAAATAGCTGATGTGGCGTCCTTGTTCACGCGCCTTGCGGATTGCCACATCCATCTCGGGGCGGGTGTAGCGGTGAAAACTGTCACCTTCCACCACGGCTGCCTGATAACCCAATTGGTGGAACATGGATCGAAAGGCGATGGTGGAGGTAGAGGTACCGGCACCGGACGACCCGGTGACGGCGATAATGGGATGCTTGGCCGACATAGAATGCTCTCTTCCTTGGGAGTTTCGTTATACGGGCGTGAACCCGAGATGGTCAAGACGGCTCGTTGAAACGATCGCGTGGCACAATATTGACCGATTCATGCAACTCGCTATAGACGATCACGGCGATGCCTTGCTGTAATTGAGTCCTTACCATAGCGACTTTGGCTTCAAGCGAAACATCATGTTCGCCATATTCGGTGCCTTCTTGCAGCACAAACTGTTCGATCAGGTTGGTCAGGGTATCGGCATCCAACGCTTGCCAGGGGATTATCATGAAGGGATCTCGATGCAAAAGGGTATAACCGTCAGCTATTGTTGTGCGCAATAAAATGAGTGCAACCTCTTTTTACGCGTTTCGTGGAGTGTGAGACATGTTGTCTGAAGAGCAACGCCGGGCCCCCTCAACGATATCGGCTCACATGGATCTTGCTCGTCGCCAGGCCATCAGTCGCGGCATGGTCTGGTTCTGGTTGCTGAACTGGCTGGTTGTGCTGTTTCTGGCGATACGCTACCAGGTCTACAGCCAGGCAGGCCTGGCCAGTGACGGTACTCTGCCATGGCGCTTTCAGAGTGAGCTGGGCTTTGTCATGGTCGTGCTGCTGCTGCTGCCGGTTGCAGCCCTGCTCTGCAATCATCTGCAGGATCGAGTCTGGCTATGGTGCGCATTGGTCGTAATGCTGGTCTGGGGGGGCGTCTGGACGCTGCATATCTTCACCATTGGTGAAGTTGAGCTGCGAGGAGGGGCAAGTTATGCCAACGGGATCATGCGCCTCAATTTACTGGCTGCGCTGATCGCGTTTTATCCCGACCGACGCGTGTTGTATGCCTATCTCAGTGTACCGTTGCTATTTGGCGTTGCGCGTTTGTGGTGGCTGGAGGTGGATTTTCCGCAGCTTTATCTGCTTGAGGTGGTATGTACCATAATGGCGCTGGAGGTTGGTCGCCGGATGCTGCATCGCTGGTTTGAATTGGCCGTGATGCGTGAGCATGACAATCTGGCCCTGTTGCGGCGCCTCGATGCACTGGCCAAGCAGGATCCACTGACTGGTCTTGCCAATCGGCGCCACTTCAGTCAGGAGCTCGAACGCTGCAAAGCCCATAGTCAGTCGAGCGGCGCCCCGCTTGCCCTTATCCTCATCGATGTGGACTACTTCAAACGCTTTAACGATCACTATGGCCATCAGGCGGGGGATGTCTGCCTGCGGGAGGTGGCGCAGTTGATGATGCGTTCGGTGCGCAGTGAGGCGGATCTGGCCGCCCGTTATGGCGGCGAGGAGTTTGTGTTGCTACTGCCCGATGCCGACAGGCAGAGCGCCGCTGCGGTAGCGCGGCGGCTGCAGGATGGGCTGGCCGAATTGCAGCTTGAGCATCTGGCATCCGATGTTGCCAGTCGGGTGACCATCAGTCAGGGGATCGCGACACTGGAAGGCGGGGAGAGTGGTGAGCAGCTACTGGCGCGGACCGACCAGGCCCTCTACATGGCCAAGGCTGGGGGTCGCAATCAGTTCTGCACCGCACCCTGAGTCTGTTCGGCAATCCAGTGACTGATCCGCTCATCCAACCAGAACTTTGGCCGCCAGGGGGTGCCGTGCAGAAAACCGACATGGCCGCCGCGCTGGCTCAGCTCATAGCGCACCGTGGGCGAGAGTTGATCCGGCCGGGGAATGACCGCGTGTGACATAAAGGGATCGTCGGCGGCGTGCAGGATAAGGGTCGGGATGGGGATTTGAGCCAGCAGCGGTAGTCCCGAGCAGCTCTGGTAGTAGTGGCTGGCACTGTGAAAGCCGTGCAGCGGCGCGGTGACCAGTTCGTCAAAATCGCGCAGGGTGGCAATCTGCTCCACTTGCCGGGGCTGCCAGCGTTCACTCGCTTTCTGCTGTTGGCTGATCTTGCTGAGCAAATTGCGGCGCATGGTACGCAGCAGATAGTTCTGATAGACCTTTGAGAAACCCTGATTGACCCGTTCGGCACAGCTGGCCAGTTGCAGCGGGGCTGAGACTACCACTGCCGCTTTCAATGCCGCAGGACAGGCCCGTGCCAGCAAGTTGACCAGCATATTGCCACCCAGTGAAAAGCCGATGGCGATCAGCGGTTTGCCCGGGAAGCGTTGGCTCAGCTCGGCAATCAGCTCCTGCGCATCACCGATGGCGCCGGAGTGATAGGCATGCAGGTGGCGATTGGGCTCGCCGCTGCAGCCACGAAAGTGCATCAGCACGGCCTCTCTGCCCTCTTGCTGCAGATGGGTGAATAATCCCTTGGCATAGTGGGAGTGAATGCTCCCCTCCAGCCCGTGAAAGACCACCACCAGTGGTCGCGAATCTGTCGTGATCTCGCCGCTCCAGGCGAGATCGACAAAATCCCCGTCAGTCAGTTCGAAGCGCTCGGCCACAAATCGGGCCGGAGTCCGGCGCAGCCATTTGGGCAATATGGTCTGCAGATGAGGATTGCGGGCCCACCAGGGGGCGTGGAAGTGGCTTTCGGTCAGCATGGCGTCGTCGGTCTGGGTCGAAGATAGAGGGGCGAGAGGTGTTCAGCTCCCGCCAGTCATTGGCTTATTTCAGCAGGCGATCGTGATGTTCGGCACCGCGCAACATGGCCTGGATCAGCTCGTTGGCCTCGAACTTGGTCAGCGCCTCATGGGCGCCCACCTGATGGGCCCGCTCCACACTGATCTCGCTGGAGAGGGAGGTGTGCAGGATGATGTAGGCCCCCGCCAGTTTGCTGTCGCTCTGTACCTCGAAGGCCAGCTCGTAGCCATCGAGCCCAGGCATCTCGATATCGCTCACCAGAATATCGATGGGGGTCTGCTGGCTGGCACGTTGTTGCATCAGGGTCAGTGCGTCCTTGCCATTGGTACAGACCTCATAAGGGATATTGATGTAATCGAGGGCTGCCATCAGCTGGCGACGGGCGACCGAGGAGTCATCAACCAGCAGGATCCGCATCGGCTTGATCCGCTCCCGCTGCACATCGGTCAGCACCGGATAGAGGTGGCTCGGATCGTCCGGATAGACCCGGGAGAGGATCAGCTCCACATCCAGCAGCTGGATCAGCTGGTCATTGACCCGGGTGACACCAGTCACAAACACATTGTGGCCGAGGGCGGCGGGAGGTGACTCGATATCGCGCCAGTTGCACTCGGTGATCTTGTCGATGCCTCGCACCAGAAAGCCCACCAGGGTGCGGCGGCAATCGGTGATGATGATGAAGCAGTGGGGCATCTCCTCCTTGCTGATGGGGCGATAACCCACCGCCATCGCCATGTCGATCACCGGAATAGTGGCGCCGCGCATATTGGCGGCCCCCAGCACGGTCGGATGCGAGTGCGGCATGGCGGTCAGCTGGGTGTAAGGGACTATCTCCTTTACCTTGAGGGTGCCTATGGCAAAGGATTGCTGGGCTGAAAGGTGAAACAGCAACATGCCCTGGGATTGATTGGCTTTGCTTGTCATGGCAGATGTCCTGTTGGTCGAAAGGTTGGCAGTCACTTCAGGCCTTTAGCATAAAGGATTACGGGGGGGATGGCCCTTCCTTGTTAACGACCATCTGGCAAAAAACTGGACTCGTTCAGCCAATTTAGTTGGCGCATTCATACCTGTGTCCGGTTATTGAGCTCCATCTTCGCCAACACCCCACAGCTGGCAGGTCGCTTGCAATGTGGCCTCATCGGCATAACCCAGCTTGCTGGCCACCTGCGCGGGTTTGCTGCCGCCCTTGAGCAATCTGAGCGCCTGCAGCAGTTGCCACTGTTGTTGCAATTCACTCCCTTCCACCGGCACATCGGCTTGTTGTGCCCACAGTTGCAGAGACTCCGGCTGGCCATTGGCCAGCGCTTGCCAACAGGCTTGCAGCTTACCGTAACCCTGCTGGCTGATGGCGCACTGTTGCAGCTCATCCAGGATCACCTGCAGTCGCTGACCGTAGGCCCCTTGCCACTCTTTCGGACGTTGCCACCGTGCCAGCGAGTCGAGCAGGGCATCGAGCAGCGGAGTGGCTTGTAGCCAGCCTGCCTGCTGCGGCTGAGCCACGCGCAAAGAGACGCTCAGCTGATCGTACTCGCAACCGCTGAGGGGGCTGAAGGCCGCAAGGGCATCGGCGCAGAGCCAGAAGCTGCTGCCTGCCGGCAGCAACAGCTCATGTTGGCCCAGTCTCAGCAGCGCGGCGCCCCGGGTGATCCGCAACAGCTGCCCGACCGGAGTTCGTTTGCGGTTGCCGGCGTGCAGGCCCTGGCAGGAAAAATGGTGATACTCGATGGCGTGATGCATGTAAAAACCCTGATATGATGCTGCCTGGAGGTAACAAATATGGAAACCAGACGTAAAAAACGCTTCATTGCCGGTGCAGTCTGCCCGGCGTGCGGCAAGTTGGACAACATGATGCTGTATCTGGAGCATGGAGTCGAGAAGGTGACCTGCGTCGCCTGTGGCGATACCCAGGTACAAACGCCTGCCGAGGTCGACAAGCAGACTCGCGAGGCGGAAGAGGTGATCGGGGTGTTTCGCCCCTGATGTGGCAACGGCGGGTGGAGTGCGGGTCTCCTCGCTGACGCTGTTGCCGTTTTTTTCGTCACTCAGTGGCGCCGCACGGCATATGCGCGGCCCGCTTTTTAGGGTATTCTGAGCCCGTTTTTTTCTATCCGCAGGATCCTGACATGAAAGTAGCTCCTCTGAGCGTGGTTACGCTGGAATACACAGTCACCGACGAGCACGGTGAAGTCATCGACAGCACTGTCGGCAAAGAGCCGCTGGTCTATCTGCACGGCACCCGTTACCTGGTCTCTGGCCTGGAAGCCGAGCTGGAAGGTCGCGCGGTAGGTGAAGCCTTCGAAGTGACTCTGGCACCGAGCCAGGCCTACGGCGAATATGACGAGACACTGGTACAAGAAGTACCGGGCGAGCTGTTCGACGGCATGGAAGTCTCCGAAGGGGATACTTTTGTGGCTGAAACCGACGATGGTCACCGTCCGGTGACCGTGGTTGAAGTGTCCGAAGAGTTCGTCAAAGTGGATGGCAACCATCCGCTGGCAGGCGTAACCCTGGGCTTCAAGGTCGAGATCAAGGACGTGCGTGCCGCCACTGCCGAAGAGCTGGCCCACGGCCACGTTCACGGTGCCGGTGGTTGCGGTCACGATCACGGTCATGACCACGATCACGGCGGCTGCTGTGGTGGTCATGGTCACGACCATGATGAGGATCATGGCCAGGGCGGTTGCTGCGGCGGTGCTGGCCACGGCCACGATCATGGCCACGACCACGGTGATGACCATGGTCACGGCGGCTGCTGCGGTGGCGGCGGTTGTGGTGGCAAGGGCCATCACCACTGATCACGGCCACGCCGATGATAAAAAACCCGCGATTATCGCGGGTTTTTTATTGGCTGACAGCTGTGCCAAGCCATGTTGCCTGACCAGAGATAGTGCCGGATCAGTAGTGCGGCGGCGGGGTCTCTTCGGCCATGCTGGCAATCTGGCTGGGTTGTACGCTTTGCAGTTTGTCGATCAGCAGCTGGATCTGGTATTTGAGTCGATCGAGTTCACGGCCCTGGGTGGTTACCTCGTCGTTGAGCTGCTCTATGGTGTATTCCGCATAGGCGAGACGGGTTTCCAGGGTTTCGATGCGATCGTTAAGTTGCTGACTCATGGGCCTTCGGGTCCTTACTTGATTGTCCAGATTTCGGCCAGACCACTGGAGCTGGCACTGACAAGGTGGCTATTGTCGCGCAAAGCGACGCCGTAGACCACTGCGCTGGGCGGTTTCACCTTGGGTTGCGGCGAGACGCGCCAGCTCTGCAGCAGGGCACCATCGCTCACTTGCCACAGGGAGAGCTGACGGGAAGGGGCGCCGGTGATGAGCCACTTGCCATCGTTGGCAAAGCGGGCGCTGGTGTAGACCTCGAAGCGGTGATCATATTGCAGCTGACTCACCTCCTTGCCGGTTTTCAGGTCCCAGATGCTGGCCCGGCTGCTGTCGGCGGTGAAGGCGTAGCGGCCGCTCGGCTCCAGTCTGGCCATGATCACCCGGCCACCATGGTTGAAGCGCCAGATCACCTGCCCGCTACGGGTATCCCACAGATAAGCGCTGTAGTCGTTGCCACCGGTCAGGGCGTAGCGACCGTTGGCGGAGAGATCCACCGTATTGACCTGTTCGGTGTGCCCCAGAAACTGCAGGCGACGGCCGCTTCGGGTGTCGAGCCACTCGGCCTTGCCATCTTCCCGCCCGATCAGCACATAACGACCGTCGGCAGAGAGCGCGATGTCCCTCAGCCTGGATTCAGGAAGTGAGTAGTAGCCTTGTGATTGCCCGTCGCTCAGCCGCCAGGTTGCAAAGGTGCTGGGGGTGGCGGTGACGGCATGGCTGTTGCCTTCGGAAAAGCGGGTAATGAATACCAGGTCTTCCGCAGAGTCGGATTGCTTCCAGCGCCAGCGTTGACGGTTCTGTTCCAGATCCCAGACGATGATGCCCTGGCTGATGCTGGAGACGATGGCCTGCTTGCCATCACTGGAGAGATCTGCGGTCAGCAGACCCGTGCTGGCGAGGGTCATTTGCTGGTTGGGTTGGGAGCTCTGCTCGCAACCGGTGAGCATTAAACAGAGGCTCACCAGATAAATGGCACTTTTTATCATTTTTGCGGTCTCACGCTTTTGTTACCTGCGATCACGGCGTTAGTATAAGGCGCTTATCACGATAAACCTCTCATTTCACGATGGAACCGAGAGCGGTATTTGGAGTTTGGAGAAACTGATGAACAAATTTCTGAAGGTGTCCCTGTTGGCGGCGGCCGTTGCCGTCGGTCTGACTGCTTGCCAAAAAGACGAGAAGCCTGCTGCGGCCAATACCGCCGAAGTGAAGGCTGAAGCCAGCAAGCCGGCAGAGGCGACCAAGGCCGAAGCCAAGAGCTTTGAAGAGCAATCTGGCTACGCAATTGGCCTCTCCATGGGTCGTTACATCGCCAATACCCTGGAGCGTCAGCAGGAACTGGGCATCAAACTGGACAACGCCGTGATCCTGAAAGGGGTGACTGACGGTCTGGGCAAAGAAGCCAAGATGACTGATGAAGAGATCCAGAAGGTACTGCAGGATTACGACGCCAAGATCAACGAGCTGACCAAGGCCAAGGCCGAGAAAGACGCCGTTGAGAATCTGAAGAAGGGCGAAGAGTTCCTGGCTGCCAACGCCAAGAAAGAGGGTGTGAAGAGCACTGAATCCGGCCTGCAATACGTGGTCGAGAAGATGGGCACTGGCGCCAAGCCGAAATCTACCGATATCGTCAAGGTGCACTACACCGGTACCCTGACTGATGGCACCAAGTTCGACAGCTCCGTCGATCGCGGCGAGCCGGCTACCTTCCCGCTCAACCAGGTTATCCCGGGTTGGACCGAAGGCGTTCAGCTGATGCCGGTTGGCTCCAAGTTCAAGTTCTTCCTGCCGTCCAAGCTGGCCTATGGCGAGCACGGTGCAGGCTCCATCCCGGCGAATGCCGTACTGGTGTTTGACGTTGAGCTGCTGGCTATCGAGAAGCCGACTGCAGACGATGCCAAGAAGTAATCCCTTCTTGTAGTTAAAAACGGCTCCTTAAGGAGCCGTTTTTACTTGTGTATTCCCTGCAATCGCGGGATAACAGAGTTGTCTTGGCGTTGGGTTTGCGCGCGAAAATAAGGCAAAATAGATCGCAGAATCAAATACAAGGATGAGTCCAGTGGCTGAAAATAAATCGCGTGTCCTACTGGTGGAAGATACCCGTAGTCTGGCGGTGGTCTATGAACAGTACTTGCGCCAGGAGGGGTATGAGGTGGTGCTGGCCGATTGTGGTCAACAAGCGTTGGCGCAGTTGCTGGCAAGTCCTCCCCCCGTGGTGCTGCTGGATCTGGAGCTGCCGGATATGTCCGGTATGGATATTCTGCAAATGATCACCGAACAGCAATTGCCCAGCTCTGTGGTGGTGATCACCGCCCATGGTTCGGTGGATGTGGCGGTGGAGGCGATGCGCCTCGGTGCCTTCGATTTTCTGACCAAGCCGTTTGACAGCAAGCGGCTCTGCGCCACCGTTCGCAATGCCTTGAAACACCAGCAGTTGAGCTCGCTGGTTGCCCACTATCGGGAGAACTTCGAGCGCAGCTCCTTCTTCGGTTTTATCGGTGCCTCCATGTCGATGCAGGCGGTTTATCGCATCATCGAGAGCGCGGCGCCCAGCAAGGCGACCGTCTTTATCACTGGCGAGAGCGGCACCGGCAAAGAGGTGTGTGCCGAGGCGATTCACCAGTGCAGTCCCCGCAGCGAACAGCCCTTTATTGCCCTCAACTGCGCCGCCATTCCCCACGATTTGATGGAGAGCGAGATCTTCGGTCATGTGAAGGGCTCTTTTACCGGCGCGCAGGGGGATCGCAAGGGGGCGGCCAGTCTGGCCGATGGCGGTACCCTCTTTCTCGACGAGATCTGCGAGATGGACCTGGATCTGCAGAGCAAGCTGCTGCGCTTTATCCAGACCGGCACAGTGCAGCGGGTCGGCAGCGGCAAGCTCGAGACGGTGGATGTGCGCTTTATCTGCGCCACCAACCGGGATCCGCTGGTCGAGGTGAAAGCGGGCCGTTTTCGCGAGGATCTCTACTATCGGCTCCACGTCATTCCCCTCACCCTGCCGCCGCTGCGGGAGCGGGGCGAGGATATCCTGCTGCTGGCGCGTACCCTGCTGCAGAGCTACGCCAAGGAGGAGAACAAACGCTTCAAGGATTTCGATGTCGAGGCGGCACGAGTGCTGCTCGACTACCCCTGGCCTGGCAACGTACGCGAGCTGCAAAACGTGGTGCGCAATATCGTGGTGCTCAACGACAAGGAGTTGGTGAGCCCGGATATTCTGCCGCCACCGCTCAATGGGGTTCGTCCCCAGCTGCCGGCTGCGATTGCGGCAGCGGTGGCATCGGCTCCGGCCGCCACCGGCGTGGCCAACGGGCCAATTCGTCCGCTCTGGCTGGTGGAAAAAGAGGTGATCGAACAGGCCATCGCCAGCTGTGACGGCAATATTCCCAAGGCAGCAGCCCTGCTCGAGATCAGCCCCTCCACCATTTACCGTAAAAAACAGGGGTGGGAGGAGTCCAATCGGGCCTGAACCATCTTGCCAGCAGAAAGGGCGGCTAGCGTGCCGCCCTTTCTATTTTGGGGGATCAGAGTTTGGCGAGGCGTTTGAGGCGGGCCAGTCGCTCCCCCTCGTTGGCGCTGAACCAGCGGTCCTGCGACAGCAGAAACCAGGCGCGGGAGAAGTATTCCGCGGCCAGCGGATCGTCCAGCACCAAGGCATTCTCCCCCAGCTCCTCGAACAGATAACCATCCTCAGGTTCGCCAGCCTCGGCCATATCGGCCTTGAGCTGGTGCAGCTCTGCCTGCGCCTGCTGGTGCTGACCCTGGGCCCGGGTCAGGCGAGCCAGACTCCAGCGAGCGATAAATGCCTTGGCCGGCTGGTTATGTTGCAGATGCCAGGCCAGACACTTCTGCTGCTGGATTTTCGCCTCCTCAAAGCGACCCAGTTCGAACAGAGTCCAGCCCTGATTGTTGTAAAGGGGGGCCAGCCAGCCGCGCACCTTCTCGTCACTGCTGCGTTCCGCCAGCTCCATCGCCAGTTGATGCCAGCGGCTCTGCTCTTCCAGCGGTGCGGCGATGGCGATCATGTGGGCGGCGTCGATAGCAAGATAGGTCTCCTTCTCCTTGAGCCCCCATTGCCAGGCTTGTTCAAACAGCGGTTTGGCACTGGCTTTGTCGCCCGCCGAGTTAAAGGTGCGGCCTCGTTCCAGCAGAGCCCGGATCCGCGCTCTGGGGGTTGTGTCGGTGAGGCGAGGCGCTATCTCGTCGAGCAGCTGGTGGGCTTCGGCAAACTGGCGCTGTAGCGAATGGGTACGGGCAATTTGGGTCAGCAACTCCAGTTCGAGTTGCAGGTCGGCGGCGGCGCGCGCTTCGGGAAGAAGGGTATGAAAACGCAGGGCGCTGGCGGCGGGATCCTGATAATCCCACAGCGCCATGAAATCGGGCGGATTGTCCATCTGGCCTCCTTGCTGGTTATCCTGTCACCAAGATGCCTGCCGGCCATTATTTGTACAAGGGGCGCCCGTCACAGAGCGCCCCTTGAGTCATGTTAACGGCTGTGGCCAGTTGGTCAGTAGACCATGGCCAGGCTCATCAGCATCAGACCGAGGGCGGCAAAGGCCCCCTCCTTGATGGCGAGCCGTGGCACCAGCGCCTTGGGCAGGGCCGGAAACAGGCTCAGGGCAAAGCCAAGGCCCGGCATCAACCAGTGGAATGCCGGATCGCGCAGGGCGGGATCGGCGGCTCCATTGATGATGATCAGCAAAATAAACAGGGTGAAGGCCGGCAGGATAAACCAGCGTACCCCACCGGCGGCGACCGCCCGCAGCGGCGAAATGCGATAGAGCAGCATGGTCACAAGAAACAGAACAAAAGGGGCCAGCAGATAGAGCGGAGCGGGGTTCATAACATCTTTCCTGAAAACTGATCGTCAAAAAACCGGTTGTCCGGTGTAAGAGGCGCGGGATTTAACCACTCTTCGCAGGTAATCACCAGCAGCCCGGGCCCGGGCTGTGAAGAGGATCCCGGATAAAGGTTTGCTAGCACGTCTTAGTGCAACCAGAACCAGGCTGCTGCAAATCCCAGCCAGCTCAGCACCAGCAAGATCCAGGGAAGGGGATGCTGATGGCTTACTTCAACCAGTTCAAGCTGATCGTCTTGCTCTTCGGTTTGTGGCGCGTCCTGTGGTTGCCTGGCTTTGGCCTGCATTTTTTTCTGGCGGCTCGCTTCGCGGGCCCGCGCCTTCATCTGCTTCTTGTATTCGTCGATGCCTTTCTGGATCCCTTGCGCAATAAGCTGGGTCTGCTCTTTGGTCTGCCCCGGCTTCTGGTTGGCACGGGCAATTTTCATCGCCTCCTGCTGGGTCTCGGGGGAAATCTTGTCGTACTTGGCCATCAACTCTCTCCTCGGGCATGGTTGGCTGGGGAGTATGCCATAAAGGGGCGTATACGTGGCGCCACCTTGATAACAAGGCGTTGCAAGTGAGTGACATCTCAACGAAAAACTCTAGAAATCAATAAGAAGCTCTATGTTGGGGTGAAGATCACAATTAACGGAATTTGTGAGTCATCGATGAAAAACGGTCATCTGTTGTTTGTTATATTGGCGCCCGACCGGCTGGATAAGGTCATTAAATAACAAAACAATCAAGGTGATATGGATATGAATAATAACTTCATCAAAGGCGGCGTGGCACTGGCCGTGCTTGCTGCACTGACTGGCTGTAATACCTCGAGCAATGACACCGTTGCACCCTGCACCGAAAATGTCTGCAAACTGACCATCCTGCACACCAACGATACCCACGGCCGTTTCTGGCACAACGCCGAAAATGAGTATGGTATGGCTGCCCAGAAGACTCTGGTCGAGCAGCTGCGTAGCGAGGCCAAGGCTGCTGGCAGCGAGGTGTTGGTGCTCTCCGGTGGTGACGTGAATACCGGGGTGCCGGAGTCCGATCTGCAGGATGCCGAGCCTGACTTCGTCGGCATGAACAGCATTCGCTACGATGCGATGGCGGTGGGCAACCATGAATTCGACAACCCCCTCAGCGTGCTGGAAAAGCAGCGTAAGTGGGCTCAGTTCCCCATGCTCTCGGCCAACATCTATGACAAGGCCAGCGGTAAACACTACTTTGACCCCTACAAGGTGTTCAAGCTGGAGAGCGGCCTCAAGGTCGCCGTGCTGGGCCTGACTACCGAGGATACCGCCCAGCTGGTGGATCCCAACAACGTGCAGACCCTGGAGTTCCGTGATCCGACCAGCGAGGCGGCCAAGCTGGGCAAACAGATCCGTGACAACAAGGAGGCCAATCTGGTCTTTGCCATCACCCACATGGGCCACTATGCCGATGGTCAGCACGGTAGCAACGCGCCGGGCGATGTAGAGATGGCTCGTGCGCTGCCGGCAGGGACTCTGGATGCCATCATTGGTGGCCACTCCCAGAATCCGGTCTGTATGGAACCGGGCACCACCAACAAGTACGCCAATTTCAAACCGGGTGATAACTGCCAGCCAGATCAGCAAAACGGTACCTGGATCATGCAGGCTCACGAGTGGGGCAAGTATGTGGGCCGCGCCCAGTTTGACTACCAGAATGGCAAGCTGACCCTGACCAGCTATGACCTGATCCCGGTCAACCTGATCAAGCGCAACGCCAAGGGCGAGGCGATCGATGCCAACGGTGCCGTGACCAAGGACCCGGCCAACATGGTGTTGATCCAGGATGAGATCACCAAGGACCCCGAGCTGTATAACACCCTGCTGGGTTATCAGGAGAAAGGTCAGCAAGAGCTGAATGTCGTCATTGGCTCGGCAGATGGCTTGCTGGTTGGTGATCGCAACTCGGTTCGCAACAAGCAGACCAACCTGGGTCGTCTCATCACCACGGCGACCAGCAGCAAGCTGGGGGTCGACTTTGGTATCGTCAATTCAGGTGGTGTGCGTGACAGCATCCCGGCCGGTGATATCACCTACCGCAGCGTGCTGCTGGTGCACCCGTTTGGCAACACGGTCAACAAGGCGGCCATGAAGGGGAGTGATCTGGCGACCTATCTGGGCCAGGTGGCAACCAAGACCCGCAATACCGGTGGTTATGCCCAGTTTGGCGGTATCAACATGGCGGTGGATTGCCAAGCCAAGAGCGTCAATATCACCAGTATCGGTGGCAAGGCGTTTGATCCGGCAGCAACCTACAGCTTCGCGATCCCGAGCTTCAGCGCCTCCGGTGGTGACGGCTATCCGAAGATCGATACCATCAATGCCGGGTTGGTCGATGCTGCCGTGCTGAAAGAGTTCATCGAAATCAAGAAGACCATCAACGTGGCCGATTATCAGCCAGGCAATGAGGTGAGCTATCTGAACTCAACGTCTACCGAAGGGTGTAACTGATTCGTCAGCGGGGCGCATAGCCCCAGATGTGATCCGAAAGGGCAGCCGGTGGCTGCCCTTTGTCGTTGTTTGGGTGGCGGTTACAACTCTTCAATCATCAATGACGATAGCCACCGCCTGTATGAGGTCAGGTGAGGGGATGAAATGAAAAGAGGCAGCCCGTGGGCCGCCTCTTGCGTAGTGACAATCTAAACCTTACAGCTGCTCGATCCCGACGATATGCCAAGGGGCATTGTTCTTGGCCAGATCGCGTTCGAGGTGCCACACCTCTTTGATGTCTTCTTCGACCTGCTCCTGACGGTCCATGTAGCGGCCGCTGAAGCGCACGCTCACCTGGGCCCAGTCGCTGCCATAGTCAGCACGTACCAGCTGGGTATCGACGTACATCACTTCTGTGTGCTGGTCGCCAGTCAGTTCGGCGCGCTCGGCTTTGAGCTGCTCAAACAGCTCGGGGCTGACGTACTCGCGCACCTTTTCCAGATCGTTCTTGTTCCACGCCTCTTGCAGGGTGCGATAGTGATCGCGGGCACCGGCCAGGAAGCTGTTCATGTCAAAGCCTGGCGGCAGGCGGAACGGCACGTCGCTGTCGGCAAAGCCGGTGGCTTGCGGTGCGCTGTTGCTCTGCTCAAACTGCTGCGGGGCCGCGGATTGCGGTGGCTGATAGCCCGCATAGGCCGCCTGTTGTGGTTGTGGCGTCGCGACCTTGCCCTTGCGCAGGGTACGGATCAGGAAGACAGCACCCAGCGCCAGCAGGGCGATCAGCAGGAAGTCCATTCCTTGCAGACCTTCAAAGGCACCGCTGCCCAGCAGGTAGGCAAACAGGCCACCGGCCAGCAGGCCGCCCAGCAGGCCGCCCATCATGCCGCTCTTTTTCGGCGGAGTCTGGGCATTCAGTGTCGGATTCTTGTTGTCGACCGGTTTGGCCGCAGGCTGGGCCGGCGCAGTTTTGTAACTTTTACCAAAGGATTTGCCGCCGCCAAACTTCTTGGCTTCGGCGTGAGGTGCCCCCAGGCCAATGGCCAGGATCACGGCAAACAGGGTCAGCATCTTTTTCATTTTGACTCTTTTCACTCTCGTCTGTGGGTGGGGCATGCTCCGCTTTGGCAAGCTCAGCAAGGCGCATGGCAGGCTGCCTGTCCCTAATTGTGTCGCAGCTTGTATTCATCAATATCACCTCTGGCATGAATTATTCATGAACGAGGTTGCCGCGATGCGGCGTCAAACAAGAGGAGTAAACCGGATGAAAAGCAGAAGATTGAGTCGCAAGGAGCGCAAAATGCGAAGCAAAATCAAAATGGTCAAGGTAGAGCAGACTCTGGTTTGGCCCTTTATGATGGTATGAGCCGCCAGATAGGGCTCGCCGTAGTTGGCTTTCTTTTGTAAAATTCCCGTCCCCTTCCCGCTGCGGTTTTTATGTGTATGGCAGAGCAAGTGACGGCGAAAAAAGACGCCAAGACACAACAGCTGAAAGTTCCTCCCCACTCTTTTGAGGCCGAACAGTCCGTACTGGGCGGCCTGATGCTGGATAACGATGCCTGGGATCGGGTTGCCGAACGGGTGATCGATCAGGATTTCTACAGCCGTCCGCACCGGTTGATCTTCCAGGCCATGACCCGCCTCTCCAACGCGGGCAACCCCATTGACCTCATCACCCTGCAGGAGGAGCTGGAACGCTCCGAACAGCTCGAGGAGGCGGGCGGCTTCGCCTATCTGGTGGAGATCGCCAAGAACACCCCGAGTGCTGCCAACATCAACGCCTACGCCGAAATCGTGCGTGAGCGGGCGGTCGTACGGGAGATGATCTCGGTCGCCAACGAGATAGTCGAAGCAGGCTACGAGCCACAGGGCCGTACCTCTGGCGATCTGCTGGATCTTGCCGAGAGCAAGGTATTCAAGATTGCCGAGCAGCGCACCAGCGCTAACGAGGGGCCCCAGCCCCTGAAGCTCATCCTCGAGCAGACCGTCGACAAGATTGAAGAGCTGTTCAAGACGCCGCACAACGGGGTGACCGGGGTATCGAGCGGTTACAACGATCTCGACAAGATGACCGCCGGTTTGCAGCGTTCGGATTTGATCATCGTGGCGGCCCGTCCCTCCATGGGCAAGACCACCTTTGCCATGAACCTCTGTGAGCATGCGGCCCTCACCGCCGACAAGCCGGTGCTTATCTTCTCGCTGGAGATGCCCTCCGAGCAGATCATCATGCGTATGCTCGCCTCGGTCGGTCGCATCGATCAGACCAAGGTACGTACCGGTCAGCTCGATGACGAGGATTGGGCGCGCCTCTCCTCCACCATGGGATTGCTGCTGGAGAAGGGCAAGATGTATATCGATGACGCCTCCGGCCTCACTCCGACCGATGTGCGCTCCCGTGCCCGTCGGGTGGCACGCGAGCATGGTGGCCTCTCGATGATCATGGTGGACTACCTGCAGCTGATGCGGGTGCCGGCGCTCTCTGACAACCGTACCCTGGAGATCGGCGAGATCTCCCGCTCCCTCAAGGCCTTGGCGAAAGAGCTGCAGTGCCCTGTGGTGGCGCTCTCCCAGCTGAACCGAAGCCTGGAACAGCGGGCCGACAAGCGCCCGGTCAACTCGGATCTTCGTGAATCGGGCTCCATCGAGCAGGATGCGGACTTGATCATGTTTATCTATCGTGATGAGGTTTATCACGATGACAGCCCGGACAAGGGGATTGCCGAGATCATCATCGGCAAGCAGCGTAACGGCCCTATCGGAAGAGTGCGTCTCACCTTCCAGGGTCAGTTCTCCCGGTTCGACAACTATGCCGGTCCGGCGTTTGATGACGATTATTGATAAGTAACAATCATGGCAATCCTGTGGTCAGGATTGCCACCACCGCTCTGACCTGCTTGCCATTCACAGCAAAGCAGCCCGTCAGAGCCTGTTTTCCCGGTTCGACAATTATGCCGGTCCGGCCTTCGACGACGATAAGTGAGTGGCGGTCTTCGGCCCGATGAGGGGGAGACCATTTGTGCCCTCGTAAGGGAAAACCATGAAAGCGGCTACTGCCCAAATCAACACTGCGGCCTTGCGCCACAACCTCGCCGTGGTCAAGCGCCACGCTCCCGCTTGCAAGATCATCGCTGTGGTCAAGGCCAACGCCTATGGCCACGGACTGCTGCCGGTCGCCCGCACCCTGGTGGATGCGGATGCCTATGCGGTGGCCCGTATCGAAGAGGCGCTGATGCTGCGCTCCTGCGCCGTGGTCAAACCCATTGTGCTGCTGGAGGGCTTCTTCTCCGCCGACGATCTGCCGGTGCTGGCGGCCAACAATCTGCAGACGGCGGTTCACACCTGGGAGCAGCTCGAAGCGCTGGAGCAGGCCGAGCTGCCAGCCCCCGTGGTGGCCTGGCTCAAGCTCGACACCGGTATGCACCGGCTCGGGGTGCGGGCCGACGAGATGCCCGCCTTTATCGAGCGCCTCGGCAAGTGCAAGAACGTGGTGCAGCCGTTCAACATCATGACCCACTTCAGCCGCTCCGATGAGCTGGAGCAGCCCACTACCCGCGAGCAGATTGACCTCTTCAGCCGTCTCACGGCACCGCTGGCGGGCGAGCGTGCCATGGCCAACTCGGCGGGCATTCTGGCCTGGCCGGACTCCCACTGCGACTGGGTGCGCCCCGGCGTCATCCTCTATGGCGTGTCGCCCTTCCCCAACACGGTGGCGGCCGATTACGACCTGCAGCCGGTGATGACCTTGAAGACCCAGCTGATTGCGGTGCGGGATCACAAGGCGGGCGAGCCGGTGGGCTATGGCGCCAACTGGGTGTCAGATCGCGATACTCGCCTTGGCGTGATCGCCATCGGCTACGGTGACGGTTATCCGCGCATGGCGCCCAACGGCACATCCGTGCTGATCAACGGCCGCATCGTGCCGCTGGTGGGGCGTGTCTCCATGGATATGAGCACGGTCGATCTGGGCCCAGGCGCGACTGACAAGCCCGGCGACGAGGCGGTACTTTGGGGAGAGGGGTTGCCGGTGGAGCGGGTGGCCGACGAGATTGGCACCATCCCCTACGAACTCATCACCAAACTCACCTCCCGCGTCTTTATGGAGTACGTCTGATGTGGCAGCAGTGCCTGCTGACGTTGAAGCCCCGTTCGCGGGGCTTTCATCTGGTGACGGACGAGCTGGTGGCCAAGCTGCCGATGCTGGCGGATTACCGGGTTGGCATGGCGCACCTGCTGCTGCAACACACCTCTGCCTCGCTCACCCTCAACGAGAATTGCGACCCCAGCGTGCGCAGCGATATGGAGGCCCATCTGCACCGGCTGGCGCCGGAAGATGCCCCCTATTATCGCCACACCTATGAGGGTGCGGATGACATGCCCGCCCACATCAAATCCTCCCTGCTCGGGGTGAGCCTGCAACTGCCAGTTCGCGATGGTCAGCTGGCGCTCGGCACCTGGCAGGGGATCTGGCTTGGCGAACATCGCGTCGATGGCGGTGCCCGCAAGGTGCTGGTGACCCTGCAGGGTGAGTAATCAGGCTGCAATCAGCTGAAAGATGACGATAAAAAAGAGGGATGGCATTGAGCCATCCCTCTTTTGTTTTACTGTTTCGCGAGCTATCCGCTGGCAAGTGGCCCGGCGCTCTACGTGGCTCAGCCGACCTTGAAGGGGGTCAGTTCGGCCAGCGGGGCTGCGTCCATAAAGGCTTGCGGCTCCTGACCGTGTTTGAAGATCTTGAAGTCCTGCTCGCGGGCGCTCCAGTACTCCAGACGCTCGCTGCCGTTTTCTCCGGTGATTTGCAGCAGACTCGCTTCGCGCAGGGCCACCACGTGCTCGCTCGGGTTGATGGCGCAGAACTCGGCCAGACGCTCGTCGCGGGTCTCGCCCATGTGGCCGCTGATGCTGGCGTCCAGATAGTGCGGGTTGATCTGCAGCGGGAACAGGCCCAGTGCCGGCAGTACGGCGGCGCTGCAAACCGGCATGTCGTTGGTGGTACGGATGCTCGGGGTCGCCACGTTGCAACCGGCGCTCCAGCCCACATAGGGGACGCCCCGCTCGCGCACGGCACGCTGGATCGGCACGATCAGGCCGTTTTCATGCAGCATCTGGTTGAGGCGCCAGGTATTGCCGCCGCTGATAAAGATGGCGTCCGCCTGATTGATGGCATCAACCGGGTCATCGAAGTGGTGGATGCTGATGGCATCGACTCCCAGACTCTCCTGCAGCTCGTTGGCACGGGCATCCCAGTCGCTGCGGATCACCGCGTAGGGGATCAGCAGGATGCGCTTGACCTGTTTGCGCGCGAGCAGGCTTTGAACCCGATCCCGGGCCCAGCCGAGCAGACCCGGAAATTCGTTGGCTTTACCGTTGCTAAGCAGAAGCAGTTCCATCAAATCGTTCCTCAAAAAGTGAAAGCGGAGGAGGGAGGGCCACCGGATCCGCCGTGCGGCCGGATGGCAAGAGGAGGCATGCTACCACCATTGGCGAGGTGGTTCTGTGATCGCGAGGCCCATTCAACGGCTATGGAGGAGTTATGGATGGATAACTCAATGCCAACTGGTGGATTAATAAGCAGAGCTCAGTTCGCTGACCATCGCCAATAAAAGACCCCGCCGCAGCGGGGTCATGGCAGGGTTAGTCGAGTTTGAGATCGACCCAGACCATGCGGTGATCCGAACTGACTCCCTTGGCGATGCCGAGTTTCGCATCATAGACCAGGTGATAACCGGCCTCGAAGCTGGCAGGCCAGAAGACGCCGCTCTTGACCGCGTTGAGGTTGGCGGAGGGGATGACGTGATCCAGCTGTAGCACGCTGGAGTTGGTGATGCGTTCCGGGTTGGGGCGATTGAGGTTGCGTTTGCAGTCGGTCCCCTTGCTGACACACTCCGGACCCCCTTCGCTGACCGGGATCAGGGTGCCATTGGTGATGGCCTGATTCATCAGCGGGTTGTTTAGCAGATCCTGAATGGCGGTCAGGTCGCCGTCACCGGTGAGTGGATCGGCGTTGAGATCACCCGCGATAACAAACTTGGCGTTTTTGGCCAGCCCACCCTTGGTGCCCTTGTCATCGGTCATGTAGTTGAGCCCCTTGACGTAGTCGTTCCAGAAGGCGATCTCGGCGCGGTTGTGTTTGACGGTGTGGCGCGCCGCATTGGCAAAGATTGGCGGGGTCGGGTGGGAGATCAGGAAGTGGATCACCTCATCCCCCTTTTCGGTCTTGATCCGTACCGGCACATCGGCGTGGTTCTTGGAGGAGAGCGGGTACTGCTGCCAGGCTGCGTCTGAATACCAGGCATCACCACACTGGCGGCTGGCCGGGATCTTGACCTTGGGATTGTTGCAGTCATCGATGATGGGGTTCTGCTCGCCCGGCATATCCTTCCACTTGAAGTTCTGGAAGGTGCGGATCTGCTTGGTGTCGATGGGGTATTTGGACATCACCGCAAAGGCGTACTGGCCGTGGTAGTTGCCAAAGCCCCAGGCATCGTCGGGGCCGCTGTTAACCTTGCCATCCAGATTGAGGTCATAACCGCTCATCAGGCCGGTGTTGGTGGCGAAGTTCTGCATCACCGGATAGCTGATGGCCGTCACCTCTGCGTGCTGGGCGTGAGCCAGATAGTTGTCGTTGAAGGCTTTCAGATCGGCGGTGCTCTCGCCTTTGCCGTCGTTGTCGAACTCGTTGAGCAGGAACACATCCGGGCGGGTACGCTGGATGATCTCCGCCACGTTGCGGATCTGCTGCACGTTCTTGGCTTTGGTTTCAGTGGCGCCGCTCAGGCTCCCTTCGGCGAGGCGGGCCAGCAGGGCATCCTGCTCGGTGCGGGTCAAGGCCAGCTCACCTGTCAGCATACCGGCGGCAGTGCGGTCAAAAGAGAGGTTGAAGGTGGCAAAACGAACCATGGGATCAGCTGCCTTTGAGTCGTTGTCGCTGTTGCAGCCAGCCAGCATCCCGAGGGAGATGGCGGCAGCCAGTAGGGTTTTGTTGATATTTTTCATTGTAATTGTTCCGTAGCATCAATGAGTTATGCCTTCTGTGAGGCGGCGCCATTATAAGTAGACGGTGATGCTGCGGGGGGTTTGCCTGAGCAAAGTGTGAGGATATTCACACCACATATCTGGCGATGATGAATGTTAGCAGGGCGACATGGGGTGTGAAAAACCGGTTTATACGCTGCAGTTTTCGGGATGAATAGCGCGCGCTGCCAACCATTACCGCACTCTGAATTTGTCACACCACCATCGGCAGGCCGCTCTCGGGGTGGTGGATCACCTGTGCCGGATAGTCATAGAGCCGGGCGATCAGCTCAGGGGTGAGCACTTCGGCAGGCGTGCCATCGGCCATCAGCTTGCCCCGCTCCAGCATCACCAGCCGATCGGCATAGCGCGCCGCCAGATTGAGGTCGTGCAGCACCACCAGCACAGCTGTATTGCGGCTGGCGAGGGCGCGCGCCATGGTGAGCAGCTGATGCTGGTATTTCAGATCCAGCGCCGAGGTGGGCTCGTCGAGCAGCAGCAAGCGGGGTTGCTCGGCCTGCTCGGTCGGAGAGGGGGCCTGCCAAATCTGCGCCAGCACCCGGGCAAACTGCACCCGCTGCCGCTCGCCGCCAGAGAGCCCGGGATAGAGCCGCTTGGCCAGATGCTCGACCCCGGCATGGGTCATGGCCGCCGCCACAATTTCGTCGCGCCGCGCCGCCGGTTCACTGTGGGGCAAGCGCCCCATGGCAACCACTTCCTCGCAGAGAAAGGGGAAGTTGAGGGAGGAGCTTTGCGGCAATACCCCGAGCCGGTGGGCCAGCTGGCTGCTGTCCCACTGCTGGCGATTCGCGCCAAACAGGGTGATGGAACCATCATATTCCAGCTCGCCGGTCAGGCACTTGAGCAGCGAGCTCTTGCCCGCCCCGTTGGGACCGAGCAGCGCGGTGAGGGTACCGCTCTCGAGACTAAGATCGAGCCCATCCAGGATCTGGCGCTGGCCACGGCGCAGGCTGAGTCGGCTGCAGCTCAACAGGGGGGAGGAGAGTGAGGATGAGAGTGGTTGCATAACAGTCCGTATCACAGGGCGCGGCGGCCTTTTACCAGCAGCCAGATGAAGAAGGGAGCGCCGAGCAGGGCGGTGATGATGCCCACCGGCAGCTCGGCCGGGGCCAGCAGGGTGCGCGCCAGCATATCGGCTGCCAGCAGCAGGGCGGCGCCAAGCAGGGCCGAGAGTGGCAGCAACCTGACATGGTTGGGACCCGCCAGCAGGCGCACCAGATGGGGCACAACCAGCCCGACGAAGCCGATCATCCCCGCTACCGCCACCGCCACGCCGACGCCCGCTGCGGTGAGCAGGATCAGGCGACGTTTGAGGGATTGCACATTGACCCCCAGATGACGGGCCTCCCCTTCACCCAGCAGCAGGGCGTTGAGGGGATTGGCATCGCGCATAAAGAGCCACAGCAGGGCCACCAGAGTGAGCAGGGCTAGCGCCACATCGGCCGGTTTGCCTGCCGCCAGCGTTCCCATCTGCCACAGGCTCAGGTTGCGCAGCATCTGATCGTCCGCCAGATAGGTGAGCAGGCCGATCACCGCGCCGGAGAGCGCCGTGATGGCGACCCCGGCCAGCAGCATAACAGTGACCGAGGTGCCCCCCTCACGGGTGCCGAGCAGATAGACCAGGGTGGTGGTGAGCGCGCCGCCGAGAAAGGCGAGCAGCGGCAGCAGACCAACCCCGATGGTGGCTTGCAGCTGCTGGCCGAGGGGGGCCAGCAGCACGATGGCGAGTGCAGCCCCAAGCGCCGCACCGCCGGAGACACCTATGATGCCGGGGTCAGCCAGGGGGTTGCGAAACAGCCCCTGCATCACGGCGCCACAGAGCCCGAGGATCCCCCCCACTGCGATGCAGAGCAGGGTTCTCGGCAGGCGAATTTCCTGCACGATCAGCAGCTTGTGTGACTCAATCCCGCTCTCCTGCCCGGCAAACAGCGCCCGTAGACTCTCGCCCAGGGTGAGGGTCATGGGGCCGGTTGCCAGCGAACCGAGCAGCAACAGTGCCAGTGCGGCCGTGGTAAAGGCCAGCAGCCAGGAGAGGGGTAACCGCATCATGACCCCTGCTTGATCCACTGGGCGATCTGGTTCGCCTGTTGCAGGGAGTTGAGGCTCAGGCCCCCTTGCAGGGCGTGGCCGTCGATGGCGTGAATGGCGTTACGCTTGCCAGCCGGGGTAGCGGCCAGGGCGGGTACTTCTGCCAGCACCTTGGCCGGATCGGCATACTGCTGCCAGTCACGACCGCTGACCAGCACCAGATCGGGCTGCATCTCGATGAGGGATTCGGCGGATACCGGCTTGTAGTTGCGCAAATCGGCGACCGGATTGATGCCACCTGCCAGCGAAATCAGCGCGCTGGCGGTGGTGTCCCCCCCGGCGATGCTGGTGGGTTGCCCCTTGTGCAGCAGCAGGAAGGCGACCTTGAGCGGTTTGTTCTGTTTGGCTTGCGCCGCCAGCTGATCGGTCTGAGCCTGGATCTCTGCCTTCAGGCGATCGCCAGCGGCTTTGTCGCCCAGCAGGCTGGCGAGGGTGTCGATACGCTGGTTGAGGTTGGCGAGGGTCGGCGCGGTATCCAGCACCTCCACCTTGACCCCGGCACGGCGCAGCTGATCCAGGGTCGGGGCCGGCCCCATCTCGTCACTGCCCACCAGTCGGGTGGGGGAGAGGCTCAGGATCCCTTCGGCGGCCAGCGCCCGGTGATAACCCACCTTGGGCAACCCTTTTGGCAAGGGGCTGCTGACATCGGTGGCGATCAGGCTCGATTCACCGCCAAGGGCCAGAATGAGTTCTGTGGTGGCCGGGCCGATACTGACGATACGCTCTTTCTGTCCGTCGGCGGCAACGGCAGAGAAGGGAGAGAGTGAACTGCAGAGCAGGGTGATGGCGAGGGCAAGACGACGGCCCATGCTAACCTCCGAAGGGGTGAATGAAACGGGTGTGCCGCCGAGAATATCAAGGCTTTGGAAAAAATGCACTGATAATGATAGCAATTATCAATTGCATTGATTCCAGTGCTTTATTAGAGTAGCCGCCATGATAAACAGCGGGACGACCTGGTCCCGCAGAGGGAGAAAACATGAGCATTGCACAACGCATTCACGCGCTGCTGGAGCAGGATCCCGGCGCTCATCCGTCCACCCTGGCTGCCCAGCTTGCCATCAGCGAATGGGAGGTGGTTCGCCATCTGCCCGCCGAGCTGGTGACCCTGCTGCCCGCCGATCGCGCACAAGGTCTGTTGGAAGATCTGGCCGACTGGGGCCCGGTGACCACCATCGTCGAATCAGAAGGTTCCATCTTCGAGGTAAAAGCCCCCTTCCCGAAAGGCAAGGATGCACGCGGTTACTACAACCTGATGGGCCGCGACGGTGAGCTGCATGGTCACCTCAAGCTCGACAACGTGGCGGGGATTGCGCTGGTCAGCAAGCTGTTCATGGGCAAGGAGGGGCACTCCTTCCAGTTCTTCGGTCACTCCGGCCGCTGCATTTTCAAGGTCTATCTGGGTCGCGACGAGAAACGCCAGTTGCTGGCCGATCAGGTCACCCGTTTCATGGCGCTGCGCCACAACTCTCAAGAGGAAGTCAAAGCATGAGTGAACGTCAGGAGCGTCTGCAGAACCGTCTGCAACCGGAGATCCGCGAGTTTCGCGACAGCTGCCGCACCCTGCAGCTCGCCACCGTCGATGGCGAAGGCAATCCCAACGCCAGCTATGCCCCGTTCGTGCTGCAGGAAGATGGCTACTATGTGCTGATCTCCGAGATCGCTCGCCACGCCCGTAACCTGCAACAGGTGCCGCGAGTATCCCTGATGCTGATCGAGGATGAGAGCGGTGCCCGCGAGCTGTTTGCCCGCAAGCGCTTGACCTTCGATGCGGTGGCTGAAGTGGTGGCCCGTGACGACGCCCGCTGGAGCAAGGCGGTGGCGGCGCTGGAGGGGCGTTTTGGCGAGATCATCAAGGGTCTCTCCAACCTCAAGGATTTCAAACTGTTCCGCCTCAAGCCGGAGCAGGGGCTGTTCGTCAAGGGCTTCGGCCAGGCGTTCGCGGTCTCCGGTGACGAGCTGGTTGATTTCGTCCATCTGGTGGAGGGGCACAAGCGCATCGACACCGGTGCCGAGCTCACCAGCCCGGCCGATGCGCCGGTCTGACGATCCCTGTCGACCACGACAGCCGTCATAACAAAACGGGCAGCCATTGGGCTGCCCGTTTTTATTGCGTTATCTCATCCGGCCTGTTCAATCCTGCCAGCTGGCCTTGTTGGGAAAGGCGCGACGATCGGCGTCGGTGGCCGTTTCGTTGCACTCCCCCCGCACCTTCCAGGAGGTCTGGCTCAGCACGATGTACCCCTGACGGCAATACTGCTTGGTCGCCAGGGTCTCGGTCAGCAGGTTCTCCTGTAACGCCTCCCGCTGTTCCAGCAGCCGCTGGCTCTGGGCCGCCGAGAGGCCGCGCGGCAAGGTGTCGTTGGGTGCGGCTTCAAAGGTGAACCGCTTGCTCCCCTCCTCGTTGATGTGGGTCAGAAACAGGGGTTCCGGCCCGTCATACTTCTGTCCGGGCAAGCTGGAGCAGGCCGACAGCAGGGGAACAATCAACAACAGGGTGGCAGACAACAGGCGCACGACAGACTCCAGTGAGAAACGAGGCGAGGTTCGCAGATTAGCACGGCTGCAGGGCGGGTGTTACTGCCAGCAGCTCGTCGGTGGTGAGCAGGGTGACACTGCGCCCCTCCGGCAGGCTGAGGTGGCGCCACATCCAGTGATGGTGCTCGGTGATCTGGGCCGCGCTAAGGTGGGGGCGATCGGCGGTGGTGTGACCATCGCTCAACACCAGCACCTCGTACCCATGGGAGGCTGCACTGCGCACTGTGGTGTCGACGCAAAAATCGGTGGCGCAGCCACAGAGAATGAGTCGATCGACCGGCTGCTCGGCCAGCAGGAAGGCGAGCTCGGTGTCGAGAAAGCTGTCACAGGCCGTTTTGCGCACCCGGCTCTCTCCCTTGGCCGGTTGCAGCGCACTGTGCAACTGCCAACCCGGGGTGCCCGGTTCCAGTTCGGTACCGGGGGGCGAGTCATGCTGGATATAGATGACCCGTCCCTGTTGCTGCCTGACATGGGCCGCAGCCCGATTGATATTGGCCAGCACCTGCTCCTGGCGGTAACGGGGCTCGTTGAACAAGCCTTGCTGCACATCGATGATCAGTAACACATCCATATTTTACCCGCCGTTTCCTGGAAGATTAGGGTTGCAGCCACTGGCTGCAGTCACGACTGCGGGATTGATGCAGCGCGCCCATATCTTGCTTCATCTCGTCACTGTTTTGCCAGCGCTTAGGCAGCGGCATGATGGTTACCTGCACATCGGCTGCGGGATCTGCAACAGAGGTCTCATCTGTGCGGGGCACGACCAGCGCCACCTTGAGGGCAGGATTGCGGCTGGCGATGCGACTGGCGAGCCCAAGCCCCCCCTCGACGTGGAAATTGCCGGCGATATGCATGATCTGCTGGCCCGGGTGCTTGGCGAGATAATCCACCATGCTCTCGGCCATGGTGTCATCCCAGCTGGTCTGGGCGGCGAAGCGGCGGGCGTTGCTGTCGGCATCGCCGTGGTGCATGGAGGCCATAAATTTCTGGCGGTAGGGGTCATCCCCCAGCGTCAGCTGGCGGGCCAGCTGGTTGCGACGTGTGGCTGGCAGTTTGTCGAGCCACTCAGCCCCCTCCTGACCGACACAGCTCACCAGCGGCTTGGGGGCGTTGGCGGCGATCACCGGCATACGGTGAGCCTTGGCAAACTCCACCAGCGGGCGGTAGTCGCTCGGATAGTTGGGCCAGGCGTTGCCTTCGCGGATCAAGGCCGCTTCACCAATCTGGTTCGCCAGATAGGCATCCAGCGTCTTCTGATCGGCGCGGCTGAACTGCTCCATGGAGAGGACCAATGGCCGACCGTGCTGCTGACCTGCGGTGTAGAGCCCGCTCAGCAGGCGCGATTGCAACAGATGCACGGCGGGATGGCTGTGCAGCTCGCCCACCAGAATGATGTCGGCGTCGGCAATTCGCGCGATTGCCTGCTCCAGCGTCAGGTCTGCATCTCCCTCGCTGCTTAGCCGGTAGTCATAGAGCGTCTGCAACTGTGATGACACGGTTGGCTGGGTTGGGGTGGCACAGGCTGCCAGTAGCAGCGGCAGGGCGAGCAGGGGAAGTCGTCTAATCATGGGATCTCACGGCTGATATGCCCGGATGCCGGTGCATCTCGGGGGGCTAATAGAGAATAAGGGCAACACAGGGCGACAGTGTAAAACCAATTTGGTTCAAAACAAATGAGAATGATTTCGTTTCTTGTTGATCTTTGTCGAGAGCCGGGTAATATGCGGCCTGTTTGATAACAGTTCTCAATAAGGATTCGCTGTGACCCATCATAACGCACTCTCTCTGGTTGCCCTCGCCGTGGCGGCCGGTCTCTCCTCCCAGGTCTTTGCTGCCACCCAGAAGGCGGATGAAGTCGTGGTCGTCAGCGGCTCACGGATGGAGCAAAAACTGGAAGATGTCTCCGGCCCCATCTCGGTGATCACCGCCAAGCAGATTGAAGAGCAGGTCGTCACCAACGTCGCCGACCTGTTCCGCTACGAACCCGGTGTGACCGTGCTGGGCGGTCAGGGGGATGCGCAGACCTTCATCATCCGCGGCATGGGGGAAAACCGGGTCAAGGTGGTGCGCGACGGTGTGCGCCAGAACGATGCCTACAGCAAGGGCGGGGTTGGCCAGAGCTACTTCGATACCGACATGATCAAGCAGGTAGAAGTGGCCAAGGGGCCGGCGTCTGCCGCCTACGGCTCCGATGCGCTGGGTGGCGTGATTGCCATCACCACCAAGGATGCCAGCGACTTCCTCAAGGGCAAGGATAGTTATCTGGATGTGACCAGCGGTTACGCCTCCAGCAGCCACCAGAAGATGGCGGGCTTTACCGGCGCCCTGCGCACTGGTGAAGTGGAGAACCTGCTGCGCTACACCTGGCGCGATGGCGGTGTGACCCAGAATTTCGACTCCACCAAGAACGACTTCGATATCGGTACCCACGCCCTGCTGCTCAAGAGCAAGTGGAACCTCTCCGATGAGCAGTTCCTCAAGCTGACCGTTGACTACCTGACCGATGGCGAGGAGCCGGATGCGGTCAAGCTCAACAAGGTCGGTACCGGCACTGCCCGTGTCTTTGATCAGCCCATCACCGACAAGCAGACCGACAACCTCTCAGTGGTGCTGGATCACGGCATCGCGCTGAATCAAGGCTGGGCCGATCGGATGGATAGCAAGGTCTATTTCGCCCGCACCAAGCAGACGCTGGATCAGTACGCCTCATCCAAGTATCCAGTCAGCCCCGGCAACCCCTATGTGACCAAAAACTCGCTGGATCACAACGTGTTCGATCAGAAGAACATCGGCGCCCAGCTGCAGTTCCACAAGGCAGTCGCCAACCACCGCCTGGCTTGGGGGGCTGAATACGAGCACACCGACAACGAACGTACCCGTTACAAGGGGCCGACGACTCCCGGTGATTTTGTCGGCTACAACGAGCTGAGCTTCCCGGCTACCACCAGCGAGCGCAGCGCCCTGTGGGCCTTTGACGAGATCAAGTTTGGCGAGCGCTGGGTGCTGACCCCGGGTGCCCGTTATGACTACTACCGGATGACCCCGGACAACGATCCGGCCTATACCGGCGACAAGCTGCACAAGTTCTCCGAAGGGGAGTTGTCACCCAAGCTGGGCCTGGTGTTCAAGGCCCACGAGGCGGCCAACCTGTTCGCCCAGTACAGCCACGGTTTCAAGGCCCCCATGTATGACAGCGCCTTCTCCACTCTGAACCATCAGGCGTACGGCTATCGCATCGAGCCCAACCCGAACCTCAATCCGGAGAGCAGCGACGGCATCGATCTCGGCGTGCGTGGCAGCAGCAACGGCTTCAGCTATGAAGTAGCCAGCTTCTACAACAAGTTTGAAGACTTCATCGAGATGGTGGAAGTGGGCAAAGAGGGGCGCACCGCCGTCTACCAGTACCAGAACCTGAGCAAGGCGACCACCAAAGGGGTCGAAGCCAAGGCGGATTACTGGCTCAACGACATCGTCAATGTCTGGGGCAACCTCGCCTACATCGAAGGCAAGGATGGGGATGGCAACTACATCAACAGCCTGAGCCCGCTCAACGGCTCGGTCGGTGTGCGTCTGGAACAGGCCCAATGGAACTTCAACACCGCGCTGCGCTTTGCTGACGACATGGACAAAGTCCGTAAAGACAGCAAAGGCAACGATTACGTGAAGAGCGCAGGTTGGGGTGTGGTGGATATGTACGCTCAGTTCAACCCGATGAGCGATCTGCAGCTCAACGTCGGGGTCTTCAACCTGTTTGACAAGGAGTACACCAGCTACGAGCGCATCGCCGGTCGTGCCGAGGGCTCCGATAACAGCATGATGACCGAACCGGGCCGCAACCTGAGTGCACGGGTCAAATACGTATTCTAAAGAGCAAACAACAGACGCAGATGATCAAAGGGGCTTCGGCCCCTTTTTTGTCGCCGCCATGTTGTGACGATGGCGCAGAGCAGATGTTTGCCTAAAAAAAGAAACCCGCCGTGGGCGGGTGGAAGGATTGCAACACTAACCAGGAGGAGGTGTTATCAAGTAGACCCCGCCTATTCGGTAATAGTTCAATTTTATTGAAGTTTTTCGTTTTCTGCGCGGGGTTTCCATCGGGATCTGCGGGGGAGGATGGGTTATCATTCTGCTCCCGTCATCCGGTTGCAGAGGATCTATGCCCGCGTTTTCCTGGTTAGCGCTCTTTTTCGGCGCCTTCTATTTTGTCTACGGTGCTTACTTGCCGTTCTGGTCGCTCTGGCTGGAGGGGGTGGGCGTCAGCGCCGAGATGATTGGTCTCCTGCTGGGGGCTGGGATGGCGATCCGCTTTGCCGGCAACCTGATGGTGATGGGGCAGATCAAGGGGGCGGGCCATCTGCTGCCGGTTACCCGGTTGCTCTCCCTGCTCAGTCTGCTGGCGTTTCTCGGCTTCTATCTCAGCCATCACCTCTGGTGGTTGGTGGGTTTGACCCTGCTGGCGAACTTTATCTATCCGACCCTGATGCCGGTGGGTGAGGCGCTGGCAACCCGCATGGTGGTGCAGGCGCACCTCGATTACGGCAAGGTGCGGCTGTGCGGTTCGTTTGCCTTTATTGTCGCCTCGACGCTGGTGGGGGCACTGGTGGGCAACTTCGGCAGCGACTGGATTTTGCACACCATGGTGGCGGGGCTGGTGCTGATGCTGCTGCTCAGTTGGCTGCCGCTCTATCCGGCGCCACAGGATAGTCAGGGCGAGCGGGCCAAGGCGTCCTTGCTGGCAACCCTGCGCAGCGCACCGGTACGTCGTTTCTTGCTGCTGACCGCTCTGCTGCAGGGGAGCCACGCCGCCTATTACGGTTTCAGCGCCATCTACTGGAAGGCGCAAGGGTATAGCGGCACCATCATCGGCTATCTCTGGGCGCTCGGGGTGGTAGCCGAGATCTGCATGTTCGCCGCTGACAAGCGGTTCTTGCAGCGCTTTGGCGCCCAGAGCCTCTTTATCGCTGGTGCCATCGGTTGCGTGGTGCGCTGGGTATTGCTGGGGGCCTCGACCGAGTTGTGGGTGCTGGTGCTGGGGCAACTGCTCCACTCGGTGACGTTCGGTATGAGTCATCTCGGGGCGGTGCGTTTCATGACTCGCCAGCTACCCGCCGAGCAGTTGATCCCGACCCAGGCGCTCTATGCGGCCCTTGGCCTCGGTATGACGGTGGCGGCCCTGATGGCGCTCTGCGGCGTGCTGTTCGAGCCTCTCGGCGGTGGCATCTTCTTCCTGATGGTGCTGGTGGTCTTGCCGGTGTTCTTCCTGCGGCTGCGCCCCTTTGCGCCGTCTGCGCAGGAGAGTGCTCCAGCCTGATATTTGTCTATTTGAATCATCACCTAACAAAAGGGAGAGCCACGGCTCTCCCTTTTTCGTTGCTGCGGTTTGCGGCGTTACTGTTGCTCGCCAAGATAGAGGCGGCTGAGGCGGCGCCAGGTATCCGAGCCGATGGTGCCGGCAAGCAGCTCATTGGATGCGGCATCAAAGCGGCCATCCGGCAGCCAGCCCAGTTGGGGCAGCAGTTGGGGCAGCGTCACGTCATTGTGTTGCAGCTCCCGCTCCAGCGCTTCCCAGAAGGCGCTCCCCTTGACGTAAAAGAGCGGGTAGTAGGAGCGATCGCCAGCCATCACCTCGCGGGCCGCCCGATAGAGACCGCTATCGCTATGGGGCAGCTGTTTGCCCCACTCGGCCAGCTCGTTGACCGCCGTGACTTGATGCAGCCGAAAGCGGCGTAGCGCCTTGATGGCAAGGTACTCGGCGAGGCTCTCGTTGACCCAGGTGGGTTGTGGAGCAGAGTGGCGAGCGCTCAGGATATGCACCGCCTCGTGGGCCGAGGTGCGCAGCAGGCGCAAGGGGGCCTGTGGCGTCGGTTTGCCAGCCTCGGTGGGGTAGTTGGCGACAAACACCTGATCTCCGGCGGCGCCGCCGAGAGAGCGGGTCGCCACATCCCGCCCCAGCCACACCAGTTGCCACGGGTGAGTGGGTGGATCCACATCGAGCTGGAAGGCCAGATAGTCGATGATCTCATTCAGTTGCTGCTGCAAGGCCGGCAGATCGAGCTGATTGGCGGTCTCGTCATGGCTCAGCACCAGCCGCGGATCCGGCTTGGTGACGGGCACAGTTTGCAGACCAAATGGCAAGATCAGCGGTGGCTGGTTGACATCCGGTAACGGTTGGCAGCTGCCATCCGGCAGACATACCTTCCCTTGGCGGCTCCCCTGCTGGCGCACAAAGTTACCCCATTCGGTCAATAGCCACTGGTTGGGAGCGAACAGAAGCGACTGTTGGGCCGAGGCATCCGCACCCACTGTCGGAGCCGGTGTGAGCGTGATCTGCCAGCCAACCTCTTTGCAGGAGAAGGGCTGGTTGAGGGCAACCGGCTGGTTGTCTGCAAGGCAGACCAGCGCGGGGGAAACCGGCGTGGCACTGCCCGGCAACTGACGAGCGGGGAGCAGGGTAAAAGGGGGCTTGCCCTGCATGGTGAGGCGCACTTGCAGCACATTGGCGCTGGCGCCCCGCTCGATAAGATAGCGGGGGCCGCTCGCGTCATTGCCAGCGCAGGCCCACAGCGGCAGCAGCCACAGGGCAAACAGGGTGATATGACGACTCATAAGGGGTTAGTGCTCCTGCTCGTAGCCCAGCAGATCGCCGGGCTGGCAATTGAGTTCACGGCAGATGGCCTCCAGAGTGGAGAAGCGCACCGCCTTGGCGTGGCCATTCTTGAGGATCGAGAGATTGGCCTCGGTGATGTCGATGCGCTGGGCCAGCTCGCGGGCGGTCATTTTGCGCTCGGCCAGCAGGGCATCGAGGCGGATGATAATGGGCATATGTTCCTCACACCGTCAGTTGCTGTTCATCGGCCAGCAGTTTGGCCTCGCGCATGACCAGTGCCAGCGCTGAGACGATCAATCCGGCCAGCAGCAACTGAAAGTTTGAGGAGCTGATATTGATGGTGCCGTGCAGTTCAGGGCCTTGCAGAGTGAGCGCTATATCCAGCAGTGGCGTGGTGATGATCTCGGCGATGAAACTGGCACACAGCAGCAGTCCGATCATTTTGTAACGACGGATCTGGTCGAAGGTGAACAGCATGGCGCATCGATAGCCACGAAACAGCTGGAGCAGTTGCCACAGGATGAGCATGAAAACTACATCAGGCAGCAGCATGACCAAGGTCGCCAGCAGGCGGGTACCCACATTGAGGGGGTAGTCGGCAATCGAGGGGGCCGTAGTGGTCACTACTGGTGAGGGCATGTTCAGTGGGACATTACTGAGTGTGGAACCGTCATTCACTGCCAGGGCATCGACCAGCTCCTGATGCAGATAGTCGTTGCCACCCAACAGGTGTGACCAGGCTCCCATGACGGTCATAAGTGGGGTGGCCACCAGTGCAAATAGCAGAACCCACTCGATCAGGCCGCTCATTCGTTCGAGCTTGTTGTGTTTCATCGTTTATCTCCAGATGGAATGTGACAGAAAGATTAGGGCCATGAACGGTGCTGTCAGCAGGGTCAGCAGCAGGCACCATTCGATCAGGTCGCTGATGTGTCCGAGCGTATGGTGTTTCATCGTTTCACCTCTTGCTTGAAAGAGAAAAAAGATGGAGCGTGCGCGCATGAAATTATTGTTTATCAATAAACAGATGCTAGTGTTTATCGTTTTGCGATATAGAGTCAAGGCTAAACTTATTGAAAAACGATAATTTCAATCCGTTCGAAGGGGATGACTTTTGGCTGCTGCCTCTCTAGACTGGCGAGGTTGTATACAAAAACTCAACATGGACAAGGAGTTATCGATGCACCAGGGATGGCTGCTGATCGGATTGTCGCTCACCTATCTGGGGCTGCTGTTTCTGATCGCCTTCGTGGCAGACAAGCACAAACGGCACCGTCTCAAGGGGCAACCGCTGCTATACAGCCTGTCGCTGGCAGTCTACTGCACCTCCTGGACCTTCTTCGGCACCGTGGGGCAGGCGAGTGAATCGCCCTGGTCGCCGGTGCCCATCTACCTTGGCCCCATGCTGGTCTTTCTGTTTGGCTGGCGGCTGCTGGCCCGCCTTATTCTGGTGGCCAAGCGCGAGCACATCACCTCCATCGCTGACTTTATCGCCGCCCGTTACGGCAAATCCCAGCGGCTCGCCATGGTGATCGCCCTCATCGCCATCATGGGGATCCTCCCCTATCTGGTATTGCAGCTCAAAGCCATCGTCACCGGGCTGGATCTGCTGATGGTCAACAGTGGCGGCATCAGCCCGACCAGCAATACCAGCGAGTTGGCGCTCGGGGTCACTCTGCTGCTGGCGCTGTTCAGCATCCTGTTCGGCACCCGCCATCTCGATGCCACCGAGCACCACAGGGGGATGGTGGTGGCCATTGCTTTCGAGTCGGTGGTCAAGTTGCTGGCCTTTATCGCGGTGGGGGGCTTTGCCCTCTGGCTGATCCTGAGCAAACCGGGCGAGGCTCACGAGCAGGTGACCCGTGACTTCTTTGCGCAGGTGGTGGCGGTGAGCCCCGGCAACCTGCTGGAGCTTGCCATCTACACGGTGCTGGCGATGTGCGCTGTTATCTGCCTGCCGCGCCAGTTTCATGTGACTGTGGTGGAGAACAATCAGGGGCAGGATCTGCACTGGGCGCGCTGGATCTTCCCGCTCTACCTGTTCGTGATGGGGCTCTTTATCTGGCCGCTGGCACTGGCGGGCAAACAGTGGGTGGGGGCCGACATGGCCTCCGACACCTATGTGATCAGTCTGCCGATGGCCCTCGGTTTCGATGGCATGGCGATGCTGGCGTTTCTCGGCGGCACCTCGGCGGCCACCGGCATGGTGATCGTCTGCACCATCGCGCTGGCCATCATGGTGAGCAACGATCTGGTGCTGCCGGTGCTGCTGCGCCGCTTCTGGCGGCAGGGGCGCGACGAGCGGCTGGTGCGTCTGCTGTTGCAGGTGCGCCGTGGCGCCATCCTGCTGATCTTGCTGGCGGCCTGGGGGCTCTACCTATGGCTCGGCGATCTCACCAGCTTGTCGCGCATCGGTTACCTCTCCTTTGGCGCGGTGGCCCAGTTTGCGCCGGCTCTGCTGCTCGGTCTCTACTGGCGCCACGGCAATCGCAAGGGGGTCTATCTTGGGTTGAGCCTCGGAGTGAGCCTCTGGTTCGTGACTCTGCTGGTGGAGAGTGGCTTGCTGGCGGGCTCGCCCTTGGCCGAGCTGCTGGCGCCGCCGGACTGGCCCGCGTTTCGCGAGCTGAGTCTCGGGGCCTGGTGCATCTTCCTGAGCCTGCTCTTCAACCTGCTCGGCTATGTGGCAGGCTCGCTTCTGTCGCGCCCTGCGGTGAGCGAGCGGCTGCAGGCGGCCAACTTTGTCGGCAAGCCGAGCCGCGATACCGCCGCCCTCTATCAGGCGCGGGTCTCGGTCAAGGAGCTGGAGATGCTGGCGGCTCGTTTTGTCGGCTCAAGCCGGGTCAAGCGCGCTTTTGGTCGCTTCGCCGGTGAGCGGGGCGGCACCCTTGCTCCGCAGATGCAGGCTTCGGCCGAGCTGATTGCACACACCGAGCGGCTGCTGGCGGGGGTGTTTGGTACCTCGTCGGCACGGCTGGTGCTTGCCTCTGCCCTGCAGGGGCGCAACATGCAGCTCGAGGAGATCGCCACCATCGTCGATGAGGCATCCGACGTGTTTCGCTTCAACCGCGGCCTGCTGCAGGGGGCGATTGAGCATATCGGGCAGGGGATCTCGGTGGTGGACAGGGAGCTTCGGCTGGTCGCCTGGAACCGCCGCTACATCGAGCTGTTCCACTATCCGCCGGGGCTTATTCAGGCAGGGCGCCCCATCGAGGAGATCATCCGCTACAACGCCCAGCAGGGGCTCTGTGGCCCCGGCGATATCGAGGAGCACGTGGCGCGGCGGGTCGCCTTTATGAAGCGGGGCAGCGCCCATATCTCGGCGCGGGAGCGCCCGGACGGGCGGGTGATCGAGATGCAGGGCAACCCCATGCCCGCCGGTGGTTTCGTCATGACCTTTACCGACATCACCCCGTTTCGTGATGCGGAGCGGGTGCTGCGCGAAGCGAACGAACATCTGGAGGCGCGGGTGGCCGAGCGTACCTGTGAGCTCTCCGAACTCAACCGCCAACTATTGCTGGTGAACCAGCAGGTGGAGCGGGCCAATCAATCCAAGAGCCGTTTTCTGGCGGCGGTCAGCCACGATCTGACCCAGCCCCTCAATGCGGCCAAGCTGTTTACCTCCTCCCTGCTGGAGATGTTGCCCGATGCTGGCGAGCAGGCCCGCATCGCCCGCCATATCGACGATGCGCTGGGGGCGACCGAGGATCTCATCACCGATCTGCTCGATATCTCGCGGCTCGAAGCGGGCAAGTTCAAGGCCAGGAAGCTCGACTTTGCCCTGCGCGATCTGCTCGACAACCTCAAGGCGGAGTTTGGCGTGTTGGCGCAGGCGGGGGGGATCCACTTCTCGGTGGTGGATAGCAAGCATGCGGTACACAGCGATGTGCGGCTGCTGCGTCGGGTGCTGCAGAACTTCCTCACCAATGCGTTTCGCTACAACCCGGGTGGCCGGGTGCTGCTCGGTTGTCGCCGGATGGGGGAGAAGATCCGCATCGAGGTATGGGACAACGGCCCCGGCATCCCGCAGGACAAGCAGGAGGCTATTTTTGACGAGTTCTCCCGCCTCGATCACTCCCGCACCGCCAAGGAGCAGGGGCTGGGTCTGGGGCTCGCCATCGCCCGTGGCATCTCGCAGGTGCTCGGTCATCAGCTCACATTGCAGAGCTGGCCGGGCAAGGGATCGGTCTTTGCGGTGACCCTCAATCTGGCGACCCGGCCGGTCACGGCCTATCAGCTGGCGGCGCCGGTGGCGCGCGACAGCCAGCTGGAGGGGGTGGCCGTGCTCTGCATCGACAACGAGCGGGACATTCTGACCGCCATGAGCACCCTGCTTTGCCGTTGGGGCTGCGAGGTGCGCTGCGCCGTCGATCTGGCCGAAGCCGAGGCGCTGGTGGCTGACGGGTTTGTGCCGAGACTGGTGCTCTCCGACTACCACCTCGATGACGGCAAGACCGGGTTGGAGGCGCTCGCTGTCCTGCAACGGGTATGTGGCGACGAGCTGGGAGGCATCATCATCAGTGCCGATCGCAAGAGCGAGTTGCAGGCGCAGATCCGCGAGCGGGGGTATGGCTACATCAGCAAGCCGGTCAAACCACTCAAACTGCGGGCCCTGATGAACAGCCTGCTGCTGAGTTAAACAGGGGGAGATGTTTCTTATGGCTCCATAAGGGGCTCAATAAAACCGGCTACCTTGTCGCGGATCTTGGGCTGGGCCGCAGGGGTGGGATGAATACCATCGTTCATCATAAGTTCAGGGCGCAGCGCAATATCATCCATGAAGAAGGGCAGCAGGGGCAGATCGTTAGCCTGGGCCAACTCGGGAAAGATCTGTTCGAACTGGCGCAGATAGCGGGCACCGTAGTTGCGGGGCAGCTGGATTTGGGTCAACACCACACGGGTCTGCTGCTCCTTGGCGAGCGCGATCATGCTGGCCAGATTCTGGCGGGTAATGGTCGGCGCGAAGCCACGCAGGCCATCGTTGCCCCCCAGTTCGATCAGAAGCCAGTCTGGCTTGTGCTCCTTCAGCAGCGCAGGCAGACGGGCCAGCGCCCCTTGTGTCGTTTCACCGCTGATGCTGGCATTGAGCAGGGTGTGTTTGCCCCCCTCCTCCTGCCATTTCTGGTTGAGCAGGGCAGGCCAGCTCTGCTCAGCCTGCATTTGATAGCCGGCGCTCAGACTGTCACCCAGCACCAGTAGGGTCTGGGCCTGAGCCGACGAGAGCAGGCTGCCGAGGCCAACAAACAAGGCAAACAGAATACGCACCATCAATTCAACTCCCGCTATGGATTGTCATCAAGGGATTGGAACAAAGGATACAGAGCATGAGTTCAACCCCCATTATTGTCGTCAAGGGCCTCGGCAAATCGGTTCGCCTCGGCCAGGAAAGCCTCACCATCCTTGAAGGGATCGATCTGCAAGTCAATAGTGGCGAGACGGTGGCTCTGGTCGGTGCCTCCGGCTCCGGCAAGTCCACCCTGCTGGGGCTGCTGGCCGGGCTCGATCTGCCGAGTCAGGGGGATATCGAAATCCTCGGCAAATCCCTGGGCGAGCTGGATGAGGAGGGGCGGGCCCGGTTGCGCGCCGAGCAGATCGGCTTTGTGTTCCAGTCGTTCCTGCTGCTCCCGACCATGACTGCGCTGGAGAATGTGATGCTGCCTGCCGAGCTGCGTGGCGAGCGCCACTGCGAGCCGAGGGCCCGCGAGCTGTTGGCGGCTGTCGGGCTTGGCGAGCGGTTGCACCATCTGCCGCCACGGCTCTCTGGCGGCGAGCAGCAGCGAGTGGCCATCGCTCGCGCCTTTATGACCCGTCCCAGCCTGCTGCTGGCAGACGAGCCGACCGGCAACCTCGACAGCAAGACCGGCGAGAAGGTGATCGAGCTGCTGTTTGAACTCAATCGCAAGCACGGCACCACGCTAGTGGTAGTGACCCATGATCATCAGCTGGCCGAGCGTTGCCAGCGGCAACTGGTCATGACGGCGGGCAGACTGGATCTCGAGGTGGCCCATGATGTGGTGTAACGGGGTGAGCTGCGGGTCAGGCGGGAGATGCAAGGGATGATGCCGTGGCGATTGGGATGGCGACTGCTGCGCCGGGAAGGTTTCAGCGGCGAGCTGCGCTGGTTTGTGCTGGCGCTTGCGCTTAGCGTGGCGTGTGTCTTGAGTGTGGCATTGGTGGCGGATCGGCTCGATGCCGGACTCAAGGCGTCTGGCCGCGACTTTATCGGAGCGGATCGGGTGCTGCGCACCGCCGCCGCCCTGCCGGATGGTTGGCTGGAACGAGCGAAACAGGATGGCTTGGCGGTGCAGATCACCGTCAGCTTCAACAGCATGCTGTTTCATGGCGATGCGTTGCAGCTCGCCTCCATTCGGGCGGTGCCCGATGGTTTTCCCTTCTATGGCAAGCTCACTCTGGAACCTGCCCGCGCCCCGGCCCCCGGCGAGATCTGGCTCTCCGCCCGGGTGATGCAGCTGCTTAAGGCCAAAACGGGGGATGAGCTGGAGGTGGGCAATACGGTGCTCAAGGTGGCCGGTCTGCTTGGCGAGGAACCGGATCAGGGTTTCAGCCCCTTCTTGCTGGCGCCGCGTGCACTGATCCATAGCGCTGATATCGAGGCGACCGGCGCTCTGCTCCCCGGCAGCCGCCAGCAGTGGCGCTATCTGTTCAAGGGGCCGCGAGAGTCGCTTGCTCGTTACGAACAGTGGCTATTGCCGCAGTTGCAGGCCGGACAGAAGTGGATCAAACCGGATGACAGCGAATCCCGTGTCGGCCGCTCGCTGGCCAATGCCGAGCGTTTCTTCCGGCTTGCTTCCCTAAGCGGGGTATTGCTGGGGGCGTTGGCGATGGGGATCGCTGTGCGCCACTTTGCCGAGCGCCAGACCAATATGGTGGCGCTGCTCAAAACCCTGGGGGCATCCCGTCGCTCGCTCTGGCAACTGATGGGAACCCTGCTGCTGTCGTTGACGCTGATCGGCGCGTTGCTGGGTCTGGTGGCGGGCACTGCCATGCAGTGGATCACCTTGCAACTGCTGGGGGACCTGCTGCCGCCGGATCTGCCGCCCCCCTCTTGGCGCCCCTTTGTGCTGGGCGTGGCAGTGGCGCTCTTTATCACCCTGCTGCTCGCTTTTGTGCCCTTCTTGCGGCTGCTGAAGGTGCCGCCGCTACGGGTGTTGCGTCGCGAGCTGGAGGCGGGGATTCCCCCCTGGCTGGCCCTGCCGGTCGGTCTGCTCGGGCTGTTTGCGCTGGTCTGGGGCTTTACCGCCGATGTGCGGCTGGCGCTGGGTCTGGTCGGTGGTATGGGCTTGCTGATGGGGCTGCTGGCCCTGCTGGCGGCGCTGATGTTGCGGCTGGGAGCAAGAGTGAACGGGCCTCATGCCTTGCGGCTGGCTCTGGCCCACCTGTCGCGCGAGCGCAGCAGCGGCCTGTTTCAGTTGGCGGGCTTTGCGCTGGCATTGATGCTGTTTGGCTTGCTCTGGGCGGCCAGGGTCGATCTGCTGGATGAGTTTTCGGCCCGTCTCCCCGTTGATGCACCCAACCGTTTTCTGGTCAATGTGACCGAGAACGAACGGGAGGGGATCCTGAGCGAACTGGCGGCGGCCGGGGCCACCACCTCCGATTTCTATCCCATGGTGCGCGGCAGGCTGACCCATATTGCCGGTGAGGCGGTGGGCGAGGGGGCCAGCAGTGGCCGCGAGGGGGTAGATCGGGAGCTCAACTTCACCACCACGGCTACCCTGCCAACCGACAACAAGCTGGTGGCCGGGAAGTGGCTTGCCGGGTCCGGCGAGGTGTCGGTGGATAGCGAGTTGGCCAAGCGGCTCGATATCAAGCTGGGGGACATGCTCGCCTTTACCATCGAGGGGCGCAGCTTCGGCGCCAGGGTCACCAGTCTGCGCAGCATCAAGTGGGACAATATGCGCCCCAACTTCTACATGATCTTCTCCGAGGATCTGCTGGCACCCTTCTCCCGTACCTGGCTTGGCAGCTACCGGCTGCCCGAGGCGGGGCGCACTGCCGAGGTGGAGTTGATCCGCCGCCACCCCACGGTGAGTCTTATCGATGTGGATGACCTGATTGCGCGGCTCACTCAGGTATCGGAGCAGGTGAGCCGTGCACTGGCGCTGATGCTGGGGCTGGTGACAGTGGCCGCGCTGCTGGTGCTGTTGACCCAGACCCAAGCCAGCATGGCTCAGCGTCGGCGCGAACTGCTGCTGATGCGCACCCTGGGTGCCAGCAGCGAACTGCTGAAAAAGATGCTGCGTTGGGAGCTGGTGGCCAGTGGTGCGCTGGCGGGGCTCTGCGCCGCCATGGTGGTGGAGCTCTGCTCCTTTGGCCTGCAGTGGTGGTGGTTCGAGGGGGTGTGGCAGTTTCACTGGGCCATCTGGCTTGGCCTGCCGACTCTGGGGGCGCTGTTGGTGACGCTGGCGGGGCAGGGGATGCAGCGCCAGCTGCTGGCTGGCACCCTGAGCGATCGGCTGCGGGGGCTGGGTCAGGGACTGTTGTAATCCGGCCAGCGCGAGCCGATACACACAAGGTGCAATAGCGCAGCCGCAATAAGCAAGCAGCCCGGCCTTGGTCGGGCTGCTTGCTATGCGAGGTGCTGACGAGTGGACGCAGCGAACAGGTGTGAGTTAGCGGGGCTCGCGCAGCAGATTGGCGAGGGCACTCGGCAGCTCGGGATAGCTGAAGTGGAAACCGGCCTGTTGTAGCCGAACTGGTATCACCTTTTGTCCGGTCAGCAGCAGATCTGCCGCCTCCCCCATCACCAGTTGCAACAGCGGCGCCGGGACGAAGAAGAGGTGTGGACGGTGCAGGGTCGCGGCCAGAGTCTCACTGAACTCCCGGTTGCTGACCGGATGGGGGGCGGTTCCGTTGAAGATGCCGCTGCACTCTTCGTGCTCCAGTATGAACAGGATGGCGCGCACCAGATCCTGCACATGGATCCAGCTCATCATCTGGCTGCCCGACCCCATGGGGCCGCCGAGTCCGAGTCGGTATGGGGGGAGCATTTTGGGTAGCGCTCCCCCATCCATGCCGAGCACCAGCCCGATCCGCACGATACAGACCCGGGTCTGCTTGCTTTGTGCTTCCAGTGCCAGGGTCTCCCACTGTTGGCAGAGTTGGTGGGTGAACTCGTCGTTGGGAGAGCGGCACTGCTCGTCGAGGGTTTCGGTGCCCTGTCTGCCATACCAGCCGATGGCGGAGGCGTTGATCAGCACCTTGGGCGGCGTTGTGGAGAGCTTGATGAGATCCACCAGCTGCTCGGTCAGCAGCCAGCGGCTGTCGCAGAGCAGCTGTTTACGCGATTCGCTCCAGCGTCCGGCGGCGATGGGTTCACCCGCCAGATTGATCACTGCGTCCACGTCATTGAGGTCATCGAGCCGGTCAAGGTTATCCAATACCTTGATATCGTGACCGAGCAGGGAGTAGGCGCGGCTCCCCTGCCTGCTCAATACCACGACCTCGTGATTGACCTTGAGATGGGCAACCAGCTTGCGGCCGATAAAGCCGGTTCCTCCGGTAATCAGAATCTTCATCGTTGCACGCTCCTGCTGCCGTTTGCTCTACTCTAATGGCGTCGTCCTCCTTCAACAAGTGGACGAGTTTGACACGTTTTGTTCATTCGACTGATGTTAACTCTATCCTCTTCTTGCGACATATTGTTGAACAATAGTTTGAATTGATTGATTTTTGTCGGGTGGACATTTGTTGTTCAATCGCTATTATGGCGACCCTTTCGCCTGTCCACCGGGGCTGTCACCCACCATCCGAGCATCAAAGAGGCCGCCATGCCATTTCGTCGTTTGAAACTTCGCCAGCTTTACTCGAGGATTCTGGTGGCACTACTGATGGGGGGCGGGATCCTGCTGCTGGGGGTTGTTGCCGTTATCTGGCAGACAGTGACCGAGATAGAGCATGATTCCGATTCACGGTTGCAGCATGCCCGGATGATGTTTGATCGCTCCATCGGCCATGCCCGGCAAGCGGCCATCAATGTGGAGGGGATGCTTGGTCACTCCTGCAAGGAGGCGGCACAACTGCTGCGCGAACAGGTTGCCACTGTGCCTGATGTCCGCTCTGCCAATCTGGCTATAGGAAATCGTATCTATTGCACCTCGCTCTATGGTGACTACGATGGCCCCTTCAACCCTGACAGTTATGTGGATGGCAGGCTGCAACTGCTGCCAGGCAATGAGGTCACACCGGATCGCCCCCTGATCGTGCTGCGCCACGAAACGGACAAGGGGAGTGTGCTGATCGGTGTGGATGGCTACTACCTGCGCAATACCCTGGAGATCTCCAGCAAGAACTCCCCGATGGCTCTGGTGGTGGGGCAGAGGGCACTGTTTGGCTCGGGTCAGTTCGGGGCGGCGCCCTCTCCGGCAGAAGAGGGTTATATTGCCCTCGCTTCGGCCGATTTCCCCTATCAGGTCGTCACCCGGATCACGGTGCATGATTACTTGAGCCACGCATGGCGCTACTCCAGAGATACCTTGATCCTCTCTCCACTGCTGGCGCTGCTGATTGGATTCGGCACCTTCAGGCTGATGGGGCGTAGCAGCTCACCAGCGGAGGAGCTCAAGCGGGCGTTGATCGAGGAGGAGTTTATCCCCTACCTGCAGCCGGTGGTCTCCGGTGAGGATGAGCAGTGGCGTGGCTGTGAGGTGCTGATGCGCTGGCAGCATCCCAAGCAGGGGATGATCTCGCCGGATCGCTTTATCCCGCTGGCGGAAGATAGCGGCCTGATCGTGCCCATGACCAGCCTGTTGATGGCCGAGGTGCGTGACCACTTCTCCCCTTATGCCCGCAAGCTGCCGGCAAAGTTTCATTTTTGCTTCAATATCAGCGCCAAGCACTTCCAGGATCTCGACCTGTTGGCTGACTGCAAGGCCTTTCTCGACGCGTTTAAGGACAATCCCGTTGATTTGGGGTTGGAGCTGACGGAGCGGGAGCTGCTGGTGGCTGATGAGACAACCGCCCGGATGTTTGCCGAGTTGCGCAAACTGGGCGTGTTGATCGCTATCGATGACTTTGGCACCGGTCACTCCAGTCTGACCTATCTGCAGCAGTTTCAGGTCGATGCAATCAAGATTGACCGTAGCTTTGTAGAGATGATCGGTACGGATGCACTCTCCAGCCATATCGTTGAAAACGTGATTGATCTGGCGAAGCGACTTGAATTGATCCTGATCGCGGAGGGGGTCGAGAAGCAGTCGCAGGCGGACTACCTGCGGGCTCGCCACGTTGACTATCTGCAAGGATATCGCTACGGCCGCCCCATTCCGATGAAGCAGTTTTGCAAGACCCTGTTTGGCTGAACGGGTGAATGGGGAGCATAAAAAAACCAGCGAGCGCTCGCTGGTTTTTTGTTAATACGGTTTGGCTTGGGCGTTCAGAGCATCCGCTGGAGGGCGCGGGCCAGCCGCTTGACCCCCTCCTCGATGGTCGCCTCATCGACGCAGGAGAAGCTCAGGCGCAGGGTGTTCTTGATTTCGGGGCGTACATAGAAGGGGGCGCCGGGCACGAAGGCTACCTTCTCCTTGATCGCCTCGTCAAACAGCGCCATGGCGCTGATGTGGGCTGGCAGAGTCAGCCAGAGGAACATGCCCCCTTCCGGTCTGGTGTAGCTGACGCCGGGCGGGCAGTGACGGGCCAGTGCAGCCTCCATGGCGGCACGCTGGCGACCATAGACCTCCTTGATCTTCTCCAGATGGGCATCCAGTGAATTGTCGGTCAGGAAGCGGTGCAGCACCTGCTGGCTGAAGGCGTTGCTGTGCAGATCGGTTGCCTGCTTGGCGATGGTCACCTTCTTGCGTAGCCACTCCGGCACCAGCATCCAGCCCAGACGGAAGGCGGGCACCACGGTTTTGGAAAACGAGCCGAGCAGCACGGTATTGTTTGGCGCCAGCTTGGCAATGGGGGGCAGATGCTCCCCTTCGAAGCGCAGCTCGCCGTAGGGATCATCTTCCACCATCAACAGCTCGTGGCGCACCAGTCGCTCGGCCAGTGCCTCGCGGTTGGCACGGTTGTAGGAGACACCGCTCGGGTTCTGGAAGTTGGGCACGCCGTAGAGCAGCTTGGCATTGGATCCGCTTGCCAGCAGCGCATCCAGCGCCGCCAGATCCAGACCCTCTTCTTCAAGGGTGATCGGCTTGAAGGTGGGTTGATAGACAGAGAAAGCCTGAATGGCGCCAAGGTAACCCGGCTCTTCGATGATGAGATCCTGACCCTCGTCGATCAGCACCTTGCCCAGCAGATCCAGCGCCTGCTGGGAGCCGCTGGTGATGAGGATGTTGTCCGGATTGACCTGCATGCCGTGGCGGGTCAGATAGCGGTCGGCAATATATTGGCGCAGCGGGGCGAAGCCTTCGGTCGCCGCATATTGCAGGGCGGCAGCCCCTTGCTCGCGTAGCACATCCTGACAGGCCTGATCGATCGCCTTGACCGGAAACAGGTGGGGATTGGGCAGGCCACCAGCGAAGGAGATGATCTCCGGATTGGCGGCAACTTTGAGGATTTCACGGATAAAGGAAGGCTCAACCTTCTCGAAGCGCTGGGCAAAAAACGGCTGCATAGACAATTCTCTCGGCATGTGGGCGGTCGCTCCATTCGACCGCCAGGTTATCCGTTTGTATCAGATTTCAGAAATGAGGCAATGATTGTCACAAAAATCGCCAAAAAAGGCAGGTTTGGCACCTGCCCGAATTTTACCTGCCCGTGTGGCTCCCATGAATTGAAATGAGTTAGGGCGATCTTGTTTTGTGGACAAGCAACTGACCTTACAAACCCGGTTCCTTGAGGAAGCGGATCATCAGGTCGGTGTTGGCGCCAAGTTGGCTTTCTACTCTGCCTGGGAATAGTTCCGCCATCTTGTCGAGGCGGTCGTACTGGGTGTGCCAGATTTTTCCCCACTGGGTTTCGCTGTCACGATCGCAGGCGTTCTTGGTGGTGGCGTCATAGCAGTCCCACAGCGCTGGATTGGTGCTTTGGGAGTAGCCGTCATAGCCATCAGCGCCGTTGATGGTGAAGTTGGTCGCTTCAACGTAGGCGATCGGCACCCCCAGGCAGGCAAAGGGAGCGTGATCTGACCAGCTGCCAGTCTCCCCTTCCGGATAACCGCTGTAGCTGGGATGAATGGCAAACGGGGTCGCAGTCTGTTTGGAGAGGGTAAGCAGGCGATCCCGCACCTTGGGATCGAAGCTGTAGCGGCTCGGATCTGTGCAGTTGTATTCGGCGACGTCCGAGTGGGCTGAGTGGACGTAGACGATGTCGCCCCCGGCGATGGTGTCGTAGTTCACCATCGCCAGCAGCTTGGCGACGGCGGTGCTGTCGAGGCTGGCGGCATAGGCTTTGGAGCCGTTGAGACCGTTTTCCTCCGCCCCGAAGAATGCAAAGCGAACCGTGTAGGGCAAGGTTTGTCCTTTAAGCGCCTCAGCCACTGCCAGCAGGGCTGCGACGCCAGCGCCGTTGTCGGTGGCTCCTTCAGAACCTTTCTTGTCGCCCGTACTGTCGTAGTGGGCGCCGATCAGGATCACCTTGTCACTTGTGCCCTTGAGCTCAGCGATCAGGTTTTGGGAGTTTTTACTGGCGCCGCTTTTGGTGTAGGTGAAGGGTTGGCGTTGCACATCGTAGCCCCAACCGGTCAGATGGTCCTGGATCCATGCCGCAGCACGAGTTTCTGCCTCTGTCCCCGTGGGGCGCGCGCCAATCCCTTCTGCGGTTGAGCTCAACTGCACCAGATACTCATAGGCCTGCTCGGCGGCAGCAGGGGTTTGTGAGTCATTTGTTGATGTGTCGCATCCCGCAAGCAAAGTGGTGATGGCAAACGCCAATGCTCTGTATTTCATACTGCAATCCTTTGTTGTGTATGGTTTTATTTGCGCAGGCAGCATGTACTCGACGCGTGACCGATTCTGTGAACGGATCGGCATTTGTCAACTGTTGTCAATGAAATGGAGAGAGATGAGGGATTTGTTTCGCGAAACACTTGCGCCTTGGGCCTATCTTGGGATAATTCGCTCCCCTGTTTTCGCGGGTCGATGAAATGCCGAGCCGCGAGCGGTCCCGCTCGGGATCGGACACAAGATGTATTACCCGGATTGATGAAATAACGAGACCATTATGCCTGTGACCCAAGATGTATTTAACGAAGACGGCAAGTTCATGCGCAAGATCCGCAGCTTTGTCCGTCGCGAAGGCCGCCTGACCAAAGGGCAGGAGAAGGCCCTGGAAGAGCTCTGGCCGGTCATGGGCATCGATTTCGAGCCAAAGCAGCTCGATCTGGTCGCACTGTTTGGCCGTGAAGCACCTGTGGTGCTGGAGATCGGCTTTGGCATGGGCGCCTCTCTGGTGGAGATGGCCAAGAATGCCCCCGAGAAGAACTTCATTGGCATTGAAGTGCACTCCCCGGGCGTGGGCGCCTGTCTGGGCAGCGCTCAGGAAGCGGGGGTCACCAATCTGAAGGTGATCTGCCACGATGCGGTGGAAGTGCTGGAGCACATGATCCCGAACGGTTCACTCTCCTGCCTGCAGCTCTTCTTCCCGGATCCCTGGCACAAGAGCCGTCACCACAAGCGTCGCATCGTACAGCCTGCATTTGCCCAGGATATTCGCCAGAAGCTGGCCATCGGTGGCGTATTCCACATGGCGACCGACTGGGAAAACTATGCCGAGCATATGCTGGAAGTGATGAGCGCCGCCGAGGGTTACGAGAACACCTCTTCCTCCGGCAACTGGGTGCCTCGTCCGGACTGGCGTCCGCTGACCAAATTTGAACAACGTGGCCACCGTCTCGGCCACGGGGTTTGGGATCTGATTTTCAAGCGTGTCAGCTAAGCTGGCACGTCAACACACCTAGCGTATCAACTAACTTGAGGAGCTATCATGGCCAATCGTAGCCGCCGCCTGCGCAAGAAACTGCGCGTCGATGAATTCCAGGAAATGGGTTTCGACATCAGTTTCAACTTCCCGGTCGGCACTGCCGAAGAGACCATCGATGCGGTAGTCGATGCGATGATCGATGAGGTTGTTGAACCCCGCAAACTGGCTTTTGCCGGCTCTGGTCACCTGGCCTGGGAAGGGATGATCTGCACCCAGCAACTGGGCAAGTGTACCGAAGAAGACCGCGCTGCCGTCAAATCCTGGCTGGAAGGCAAGGGGATGGAAGCCGTGGTCGTTACCGAGCTGTTCGACCTCTGGTACGGTGAACCGGCCTGATACAAGGCTGCCGCATCTGGCGCCTTGTTGTGGGTAACTGAAAAATCCCGCCGCTGGCGGGATTTTTGTCAGTGGGGATGGGATCTCCACCGCTGTTTTAGTCATGGAATCGCTTATTGCTTATGGTGTTGTCATCCGAATTACTGGCCAGCATCCTTGAAGAGGTGCGCCCGTTGCTGGGACAAGGCAAGGTGGCCGACTACATTCCGGCACTGGCTCAGGTGCCTGCCGATCGGCTGGGTATCGCAGTCTGTACCGTCGAGGGGGAGCTGTTCACCGCCGGTGACGCTTTTGAACCCTTCTCCATCCAGAGTATCTCCAAGGCCCTGAGCCTGACCCTGGCACTCACCCTCTATCAGGAGGAGGAGATCTGGGCCCGGGTGGGCAAGGAGCCCTCCGGCCAGCCCTTTAACTCGCTGGTTCAGCTCGAGTTCGAGCAGGGGATCCCCCGCAACCCCTTTATCAATGCCGGGGCGCTGGTGGTGAGCGATCTGCTGGAGACCCGCCTCACTGCGCCCCGTCAGCGTACCCTCGAGCTGGTGCGCCGTCTTTCCGGCAATCCGGCCATCATGGCGGATCAGGTCGTCGCCCGCTCCGAATATCAGCACTCTGCCCGCAACGCCGCCATCGCCTATCTGATGAAGGCCTATGGCAACTTCGAAAACGAAGTGGACAAGGTGCTGCAAAGCTACTTCAATGCCTGTGCCATTCGCATGAGCTGCGTCGATCTGGCGCGGGCATTCATCTATCTGGCCAACCGTGGTGTACCACTGGGCGAGAGCGTACCGCTGCTGCCCGCCCGTACCACCAAGCAGGTCAACGCCCTGCTCGCCACCTGCGGTCTCTATGACGAGGCGGGCGATTTTGCCTATCGGGTCGGCATGCCGGGCAAATCGGGGGTCGGCGGCGGTATCATCGCCCTGATCCCGGGCGAGCTCTGCGTCTGTGTCTGGTCGCCCGAGCTCAACAAAGCCGGCAACTCGCTGGCGGGCACGGCGGCGCTGGAGCTGCTGGCCGAGCGGCTGGGTCGCTCCATTTTTTAACCTTGTTCACTATGAATCGAGAAATCACCATGAAACGACATCTTCGCTTCCTGCAGGCCGTGCTGGCGACCTTACTGCTCTGGTGTGCCCTGCCCGCCGTGGCTGGGGAGTTGCCGCCGCTTTCGCTGGCCGATGCCAAGGCCAAACAGGTGGTCATCCTGGATACCCGCGCCAGCTACTTCTATCAGGGGTGGCCGATGGAAGGGGAGAAGCAGGGCGGCCATGTGGCGGGTGCCGAGAACCTCTCTGCCGAGTGGAAATACAGCGATGAAGAGTGGCCAAAGGCGCTCGAGATCAAGGGGCTGAAGGCCGATCGTCCGGTTGCCCTCTACGGTGCGTCCCGCGAAGTGGCCGAGGTGGCCCGTCTGCTGCGCAAGCAGGGGATCAAGCAGCTGTTCGAGCTGCAAGGGTGGCAAGCCGCACCGCGCGAGTCGCTGGCACGCTGGCAGCAGCTGGTCTATCCGCGCTGGTTGGCGGACCTGCAAGAGGGCAAGCCGGTTGCCGCGGCGCCCAAGGGGGACTGGAAGCTGTTTGAAGTGGATTGGGGTTCACCCAAGGCCTACCTCATAAGCCACATCCCGGGGGCCGGTTATATCGATACCAACAGCCTCGAAGAGGAGCCGCTGTGGAACAAGGTCTCTGACGAAGCACTCAAGAAGCTGCTGCTGGATAACGGCATCCGTCACGACACCACCGTCATCCTCTATGGTCGCAACACCATGGCGGCCGCCCGTGCCGCGCATCTGATGATGTATGCGGGGGTGGAAGATGTACGCCTGGTGGACGGTGGTCTGGATGCCTGGTTTATCCAGCACCTGCGCACCGAAACCGGTCTGCCCAACAAATATGAGCCGGTGAAGGAGTTTGGCGTGGCCATTCCCGCTCACCCCGAGTACTACACCACGTTAAGTCAGGCAAAAGAGCTGCTCAAGAAGCCCGATAGCGCACTGGTCAGCGTGCGTACTTGGGACGAGTTTGTCGGCAACACCTCAGGTTACAGCTACATCAAGCCGAAGGGCGATATTCCGGGGGCCAAGTGGGGTCACGGTGGGGTGGATGCCAACAGCATGAGCGACTTCCACAACCCGGACGGCACCATGAAGCCGGCCCGCGAGATCCTCGCCATGTGGGACCAGTGGAATATCGAGCCGACCCAGCAGGCTGCGTTCTACTGCGGTACCGGCTGGCGCGCCTCCGAGGCCTTCTTCTACGCCTGGCTGATGGACTGGAAACGGATCAGCGTCTACGACGGCGGTTGGTACGAGTGGAGTTCCGATCCCAAGAACCCGACCGTGACCGGTGAGCGCCAGCCCGCCAAGTCATGATTGCGCTCTTGCGCTTGAAAGAAGAGGCCGGACAGATGTCCGGCCTTTTTGTATCCGCTCGGACCTGCGCCAGCCTGCCACTACACTTTGCTGGTGGCTATCAGGTCGATGGAAGGAGTGGCTGATGAGACGGATATGGACAGGCCTGCTGGTGGCAGGCGTACTGGCACAGGGGGTAATGGCTGCCGAACGGGCTCGTTATCTGGTGCAACTCAAGCCGGGGGCGGAGGCCGCTGTGCTGGCCCAAAGCAAAGGGATGGGGGGCGAGCTGGCCCTGCAACTGCCCGAGCAGCATGCGCTGGCGCTCTGGTTGCCAGCTGCTGCAGCGACAGCGCTGGCGCGCAACCCCAACGTGCTGTGGGTGGAGCCGGATGCCAAGCGTTATGCCAGTGCCGAGACCCTGCCTTATGGCATTCCCATGGTACAGGCGCCACAACTGAGCGATGGTATGGCCGGAGAGGTGCTGGTGTGCATCATTGACTCTGGCTATAGCGGCAATCACCCGGATCTGCCCCATGGGGCGCAGGTGCAGGGTAGTGACAACGCTGGTACTGGCAGCTGGAGCAGTGACGAAAACGGTCACGGCACCCACGTGGCAGGCACCATAGCCGCCATTGGGGGGAACGACATGGGCGTGGTCGGTGTCTTGCCGAATCAGAGTGTTCCGCTGCACATCATCAAGGTGTTTGGCGCCAACGGCTGGGCTTATACCTCCAACCTGGTGGGGGCCCTCAATGCCTGCAAGCAGGGGATGAGCAGTCGTGGCTTTACTCGCATGGTCATCAACATGAGCCTAGGGGGCAATGTGCCCAGCAAGACGGAAGAGCAGGCGTTCAATCAGGCTTACAGCCAGAATGTGTTGAGTGTGGCGGCGGCGGGCAATGCGGGCAACACCAGCAAGTCCTATCCCGCCTCTTACAGCAGTGTGGTGAGCGTGGCTGCTATCGATAGCAGCAAGCAGTTGGCTTATTTCTCGCAACGCAACGATCAGGTGGAGCTGGCGGCCCCCGGTGTTGCTGTGCTGTCGACCGTGCCGAGTGGTTACGCCAGCTACAGCGGTACCTCGATGGCGACCCCTCATGTGGTCGGGGTCGCCACCCTGGCCTGGTCACAGCGGCTGGAGTGCAGCAATGATCAACTGCGCCAGACCCTGCGCAGCAGCGCCCAGGATCTGGGGGCTGTCGGACGGGACAACAGCTATGGCTATGGTCTGGTGCAGGCCAGAGCCGCGGCAGATCGGCTGGCACTTGGCTGTGGTTCCGGTACCGGTAGCAGTGGCAAACCGGGTGGTCGCAAGTAACTGATTTTTGATGGTGATCTCACTTTATTGTGCAAGTTTCCGACTGCCTGCCGGATTGGAGTAGGCTGGATATGACACCCTCGTGGTGAGGGTGAAAGGAGAAGAGTGCGCCTATGAAAAAACTGATGATGATCCTGGTGTGCGCCCTGGGGCTGGTAGCATGCAGCTCCCAATACATCATGAGCACCAAGGATGGCAAGATGATCACCACAGAGAGCAAGCCCAAGCTGGACGAGAGTACCGGTATGTATCGCTATTACGATCATGAAGGGCGTGAGGTGATGATCAATAAAGAAGATGTGACCCAGATCATGGAGCGTTGAGCGCTCATATGCAGTCAGGGCCGCAATATGCGGCCCTTCACATTTTTACCGGCAAATCTCTCCATTTTCTCAGGCAATCGCACCTCTTTCGCCACAAATGCGCGTTCGGGTACAGCTTCCGTTATGGTTCGGTCCGTATTATTGCACTCCGTTTTTTATTGGAGGTGTTATGTCCCTGATGTCTATCTGGAATTCCCGTTTTTCCGCGCGCACCCTGCTGGGTGGTGTCTTGCTGGTGGTGGCGTCAGCCAGCCATGCTGGCGATGATCAGTTCACGCTGGGGCGGACTATTTTGCTGGGGGCCGGTGATCATGGTGCGACAATTCCTTTGGTGATTTGCCGTCAGACCAAATATATCAAGGTGAAGGCGGAACGTGATTTGACCCTGGATCGGGTGGTGGTGACCTATGGTGGTGATCGTACCAAAACCATTCGCTTCGATCGGGAGATGAGCAGTGATAAAGAGACCGAGTGGAAATCACTGGGTTCGCGTCGTTGTGTGAAAAAGATCGAAGTGTACGGTAATTCAGAGCGCAGCAAAGCGGGCGTAAAAGTATTCGGCCGTAAATAATCGATGCATTTTGTCTGCACGAACAGATGAGCTAAAAATAATGGCGAGCCGTTGCTCGCCATTATTTTTTATGGTCGGCTTTGCTATTTTTTCGGCCGAAATGGCTTGATGACAGTTTCATCGCACTCAAGATACGGCCCTTCCATCAAATCGATGCAGTAGGGGATGGCGGGGAATACTGCATCCAGACACTCGCGGATCGATTTGGGCTTGCCCGGCAGATTGACGATCAGGGTATCGTCGCGCAGCCCGGCAGTCTGGCGCGACAGAATGGCGGTCGGCACAAACTTGAGGGATTCGGCCCGCATCAGCTCGCCAAAGCCCGGCATCATGCGATCACACACCGCTTCGGTCGCTTCCGGCGTGACATCCCGCTTGGCCGGGCCGGTGCCGCCTGTGGTGACGATGAGACAACACTGCTCTTCATCCGCCAGCCGGATCAGGGTCGCTTCAATCTGATCCTGTTCATCGGGGATCACCTGATAGACAGGTTCCCACTCCGAGGTCAGATAGGCGTTCAGGGTGTCGATGATGGCCTTGCCGGAGAGGTCTTCATAGATGCCCGCGCTGGCGCGATCGCTGACGGTGACAATACCGATTTTTGCCTTGCTCATGGTCTGCTCTTGAATGTCCGATAAAAGTGGCAATTAAAATAACATAATCAGTGAGATATGTTAAATCGTCGGAAGGAGCTACTGGTCATTTTATGGATGATAAAGAGTCGAATGAAGCAAAATTAATTTATCCCGACTTTTATTGGAAATAAAAAACATAAAAAAGCAGCCTAAAATGTCTAAGTGTTTTGCATGCTCTTTCTTTTTTAAGCAAATGTTTGTTTCTGCATGTTATTTCAATGGATGATTTTCATCATGGTTGCCATTTTAATAACGATTACCTGAGTGGTGTGGTGAGCTCTTTGCCGCTCGGTCGTATATAAAGTTTTATATGGCTGGTTCCTCAAGTTGTAGAGCCAGCAATAGTCGCCAAGGAGGGCATATGGAGTTGCCTGATTTTGACACCCTGAAGGAGTTGGCTGCGAGTGAGCCTTCCCGGCTGGATGCGATCCTGAGGCAGCAGATAGACCAGTTGATGGCCCGGGCTAGCCCGGATCAGCAGCGCCGTCTGCGCGGATTGCAGTTCAAGATTGATGGTCAGCGTCGGCTGGCTAAAAACAATCTAGACAGCTGTATCCGGATTGCCAACATGATGCGGGAATCCTTTTATCTGATGCGCAGCGAAATGATCCAGTTCAGAGAAGAGGGAGAGCCTCCGCCTGAAAACGATGGCAGTGGTAAAATAATCCGTCTGGCGGACTATCGACGTCGTAAATAATCTGCAAGAAACTCCTTGGTTGATATTTCAGCCAAATCGGTGAGGTCATAATAAAGGGAATTGCTGACGACCTGATTGTTATGGTTTTTAATGTTAGTCGTAATGTATTTGTGATGTAATCTCTTTTCTCCTTCTTGTAATAAATTATTAGTCAGGTTGTGATTGAGGTGGATGAATAACGGTAAAAGTTAGGCTAATATGGCCGAAATTTTTATTGCTACGACTCGAAGGGATTATGAGAAGTATCACACCAAGACGGGTGTTGTCGCGGGAGCAACAGACAGAGATCACCCGCATTATCGTCAAGGTGGGTCAGTTGTTGGCCCAGTTCGGGGCGGAGAGCCGGATCATCGAACAGACCACGGTGCGACTGGGGATGGCGCTGGGGTTGGAGAGTGTCGAAATGGCTATCTCGTCGAGCGCCATTGTGCTCACCAGTCTCTATCAGGGCAGCTGTGTCACCACTACCCGGCGGGTGCGTGAACATGGCATCAACATGCAGGTGGTGTGCGAAATCCAGCGGATCTGCATCATGGCGGAGAAAGAGCTGATCGGCGCACGGGAAGTGCGCCAGCGCCTCGAGGCCATTGTCCCCTTCCATTATCACCCCTGGCTGGTGGTGCCCATGGTAGGGCTCTCCTGTGGAGCCTTTAGTCTGCTGTTTGGTGGTGATTGGCCCATCTTCCTGGTGACCTGCTTCTCGTCTGCCGTCGCGATGCGGGTGCGCCAGCTGATGGCCCGCCATCATCACAGTCCGCTCATCAACTTTGCTGTAACCGGCTTTATCGCCACCTTGCTCTCCTCCAGCGCCACCTTCTTCAACTGGGGTGACCAGCCCTATCTCGCCATGGCGGCCAGCGTGCTGTTGCTGGTGCCGGGCTTTCCGCTGATCAATGCGGTCTCAGATATGGTGAAGGGCTACTTCAACATGGGCTTGGCCCGCTGGGGGACTGCAACCCTGCTGACCATCAGTGCCGCCATAGGTATCATTTTGGCCATGTCGGTCACCGGGATCTGGGGGTGGAAAGTATGATGGATTTGCTCTGGCTACTGGCCAAGGATGCCTTCTGGTCCTCCATCCCGGCGGTGGGGTTTGCCATGCTGTTCAACGTGCCACCACGGATGCTGAAGTATTGCGCCATGGGCGGCGCGCTGGCCCACAGCCTGCGTACCTTGCTGATCCACTATGGTATGCCCATCGAGTGGGCGACGCTGGCGGCGGCCACCACGGTCGGCTTTGTCTGCGTCTACTGGTCGCGCCGTCTGCTGGCGCCGCGTCCGGTGTTCAGCGTTGCCTCCATCATTCCGATGATCCCGGGCAGTTATGCCTTCAAGACCATGATTGCGGTGGTAGAGCTCAACATCAACGGCGTGACCATGGAGTTGATCCAGAGTGCGGTGGAGAACGGCCTCAAGGCGCTGTTTATCGTCGGCGCCCTCAGTTTCGGTCTAGCGATTCCTTCCTTGGTCGTGTATCGTAACCGCCCCATTATATGAATGGTGAAGTGAGAGATTGATACCGTGAAGATTTCCATGATTGCCGCCGTGGCTCAAGACCGTGTGATCGGCAAGGACAACCAGATGCCCTGGCATATGCCGGCCGATCTGGCCCACTTCAAGCGGATCACCCTCGGCAAGCCGGTGCTGATGGGACGCAAGACCTTCGAATCCATTGGTCGTCCACTACCCGGGCGCCGTAATCTGGTGATCAGCCGTAATCCTGAGTATCGGGTTGATGGTGTAGAAGTAATTGATTCTGTTAAGGCTGCATTAGAACTATTGAGTCATGACGAAGCTGTGGAGGAGCTGATGGTGATCGGTGGTGGTCATCTGTTTGAACAGCTCTTGCCGAAGGCTGAACGCCTCTATCTGACCCAGATTGAACTTGAAGTTGAGGGCGACGCCCATTTTCCAGTGTTGGATCATACCGACTGGGAGCTATTGGAAGAAGAGTCTCATTTAGCTGATGAGCGGAACGCTTATCCCTACCGCTTCGAGACCTGGCAACGCCGGTGAATTATGGCATGCGCTAATCGATAGCCACTAAAAAGCCCCTTGTGTTGCACAAGGGGCTTTTTTCGCACGGGCTATTTGCCAGAAGCTCCGTGCCAGCAGGCCGATGGTCCAGAGGTGGCAGGGCGATCTCATCACGGCGTGTGAATGCACCTTCATCCTCTGCTCTGCCCCTCCTCTGCTCCTTTTCTTGTCCCCCAATCTATCCTCATTGTGACCAATAAATGGTTAGATATGTAATTATTTGGTCGCTGTTGCTTATCTGGGTGGCATGTCATGCTTTTACCTCCATCAAACTGCCTTTGCTTGCTCTTTTTTGATTGTTTTTGATGATTTTCCCCAGTGAATCTTCGTTTTATATGGAAAACTTTATGGATAAAACCAGACTTTGTCCGTTTTTTGTCGATATAAATAACTGATTAAAATCAAATGCTTATTTTGGCGTTAGCTTGCTGGGACTCTATTGGTTCTTTTGTTTTGGTTGTCTATTGCTTAGTGTAATAAGTAATTGGTTCGCGTTCGACGGTTTGCCTGGCAAGTCGTCGGCCAAGAAAAAAGGACAATATGACAGTCAAACTCGAGGTTAAATCACTCTACAAAATCTTCGGCGATCAGCCGGAAAAAGCGTTCAAATTGCTGGCGAAAGGGCATGACCGCGCCAGCATCCTGCAAAAAACCGGGCAGACCCTGGGGGTCCAGGATGTCAATCTGGCCATCGACGAAGGGGAGATCTTCGTGGTGATGGGCCTCTCCGGCTCGGGCAAATCCACCCTGGTGCGTCTCTTCAACCGGCTGATCGAGCCAACCCGCGGCCAGGTACTGATCGATGGTGAGGACATCGCCGCCATCTCCGACGGCGAGCTGCGTCAGGTGCGGCGCAAGAAGATCAGCATGGTATTCCAGTCCTTCGCCCTGATGCCGCACCTGAGCGTGCTGGAAAACACTGCCTTCGGGCTGGAGCTGGCCGGTGTGCCGCTGGCGGAGCGCCAGCAGAGCGCCCGCCAGGCGCTCCATCAGGTGGGGTTGGGTCAGTGGATCGATGCCTTCCCCGATGCCCTCTCCGGCGGCATGAAGCAGCGGGTCGGCCTGGCTAGGGCGCTTGCCAACGACCCTGACATCCTGCTGATGGACGAGGCTTTTTCGGCGCTGGATCCGCTGATCCGCACCGAGATGCAGGACGAGCTGCTCAAGCTGCAGGCCAGCCAGCAGCGCACCATCGTCTTCATCTCTCACGATCTGGACGAGGCGATGCGTATCGGCGATCGCATCGCCATCATGCAGGACGGCCAGCTGGTGCAGGTCGGCACCCCGGACGAGATCCTGAACCAGCCCGCCAATGACTATGTGCGCGCCTTCTTTCGCGGGGTGGATCTGGCCAACGTGTTCAGCGCCCGCGACGTGGCCAGCCGCAAGCAGATGCCGCTCATCAAGAAGCACACCACCGACGGGCCGGGCAACGCCCTGCGCCAGCTCAAGGAGCAGGAGCGGGAGTTCGGTTACGTGGTGGATCGCCGGCGTCGCTTCATCGGGGTCGTCTCGGTGGAGTCGCTCGGTCATGCAGTCAGGGCCAAAGGCAGCCTGGAGCAGGCGCTGCTGGCGGACATCCGGCCCATTATGGCGGACACCGCCCTCAACGAACTGATCAGCCAGGTGGCGGCCGCCCCCTGTCAGGTGCCCGTGGTCGAGGAGGATGGCACTTATCTGGGCCTCATCTCCAAGGCCAACCTGCTGAACACCCTGGACAGGAGTACCCCGGCATGAAGCTGATGAATCCCAATTTTTTACTGAGCGGGCTGCTGGCCCTGGTGCTGCTGGCGAGCCCCGCCCTGCGTGCCGATGAGGTGGCGGCCGACCCTTGGGGCGCCACGGCTTCTAGTGCCACCGAGGTGGCCGATCCCTGGAGTGATACCGCCACCGCCGCCACCGCCGCCACCGACTGGCAGAACCAGATCGAGACGGTGGATACCACAGCTGCCGTCGACTGGCTGGATCCCTTCCAGCAGGCGTTGGTGCCACTGGACAGCTGGGTCGAGGATGGCATCGGCTGGCTGGTGGACAACCTGCGTCCCGTGTTTCAGCTGATCCGTGCACCGGTGGAGCTGGCGCTGGGCGGCATGACCCATCTGCTGCAGACGGTACCTTCCACCCTGATGATCGGTCTGCTGACCCTGATCGCCTGGCAACTGGTGAACGCTCGCATGGCGCTGGGAACCCTGTTCTCGCTAGTGGTGGTGGGCCTTATCGGCGCCTGGTCCGATGCCATGGTGACCCTGTCGCTGGTGCTGACCTCGCTGTTCTTCTGCGTGCTGATCGGGCTGCCGGTCGGCATCCTGCTGGCGAGGAGCGAGCGACTGTCGCGCTGGACCCGGCCGCTGCTGGATGCGATGCAGACTACCCCGGCCTTCGTCTACCTCATCCCCATCGTCATGCTGTTCGGTATCGGCAACGTGCCCGGGGTGGTGGTGACCGTCATCTTCGCGCTGCCGCCGATGATCCGGCTGACCATGCTGGGCATTCGCCAGGTGCCTGCGGATCTGGTTGAGGCGGCCCACTCGTTCGGTGCCAGCCCCTCTCAGCTGCTGTTCAAGGTACAACTGCCGCTCGCCATGCCCACCATCATGGCCGGGGTCAACCAGACCCTGATGCTGGCACTCTCCATGGTGGTGATCGCCTCCATGATTGCGGTGGGGGGCCTCGGCCAGATGGTGCTGCGCGGCATCGGCCGGCTCGACATGGGGCTCGCCTCCATCGGCGGCCTCGGCATCGTATTGCTGGCCATCGTGCTCGACCGCCTGACCCAGGCGATGGGACAGCCGGATTGCAGTCGTACCGGCCGCTGGTATCAGCGCGGCCCCGCCGCCCTGCTGCTGCGCCTGCTCGGCCGCGACAAGTCTATCGATTACAAAGGAGTAAATGCATGAGGCTCATTACCAAGACGCTGACCCTGGGTTCCCTGCTGTTGAGCTCCCAACTGCTCGGCCCGCTCGCCATGGCCAGCACCGAGCTGCCGGGGGAGGGAGTGCGCGTCCAGCCCCTGCAGAGCTCGTTGCCGGAGGAGAGTTTTCAGACCCTGTTGGTCAGCAAGCTGATGGCGCGCCTCGGCTATGACGTCCAGCCGGCCCAGGAGGTGGATTACAACGTGGCCTACGCCTCGGTGGCGCAGGGGGATGGCACCTTCCTCGCCTTCAACTGGATACCGCTGCAAAACAACAAGTATGAGCAGGCTGGCGGCGACAAGGTGTTCTTCCGTGAGGGCACCTATGTGGCCGGGGCCGCCCAGGGCTATCTCATCGACAAGCAGACCGCGACTCGCTACGGCATCACCAATCTGGGTCAGCTCAAGGATCCCAAGCTGGCGGCGCTGTTTGACGGCGATGGCGACGGCAAGGCCGACCTGGTGGGTTGCAACCCGGGCTGGGGCTGCGAAGAGGCGATCAACCGTCATCTGGCCGGGTTCGGCCTGACCCCGACCGTCACCCACAAGCAGGGCAACTACGCGGCGCTGATCGCCGATACCCGTGCCCGTTACCAGGCCGGCAAGCCGGTGCTCTACTACACCTGGACCCCCTACTGGCTCAGCAGCGAGCTGGTGCCGGGCAAGGACGTGGTGTGGCTGGAGGTGCCCGCCGACGGCCCTGATGCGGCCAAGACCCGGCTGCCGAACGGCAAGAACTATGGCTTCCCGGTCAACACCATGCATATAGTGGCCAACAAGCAGTTCGCCGAGGCCAACCCGGCAGCCGCCAGGCTGTTCTCCATCGTCAAGCTTCCGCTCAATGACATCAACGTGCAGAACGGTCTGATGAACAAGGGGCAGAACAAGCCGGCGGATGTGGAGCGTCACGCCGACGCCTGGCTCAAGGGCCACGAGGTGCTGGTGAACGACTGGCTGACCCAGGCGCGCGCCGCCAAGTAATGAGGGGGGGAATGCCACCCTTTTGCGCAAATTAAAACGCCCGGCTGTTGCCGGGCGTTTTTTTATGAAAGCCGTGCGGGTGGACAGCTTGGCTCAGATGCCTGAGCCGTCGTTCTCGCCGTTCTCCTCGTGCAAACCGCACTCGCGTTTGAGGCCGAAGAAGCGGGTCTGCTCCTCGCTCATGCCCGGCTCCCACTTGGCGGTGGTGTGGACATCGCCCACCGAGAGATAACCCTGCTCCCACAGTGGGTGGTAGGGGAGGTCGAACTCCTTGAAGTAGTAGAAGACATCCTTGTTGCTCCAGTCGATCACCGGCAGGAACTTGAAGCGGCCGCGCTGGATGCCCAGCACTGGCAGCTTGCCACGGCTGCCGGACTGCTCCCGGCGCAGGCCGGAGAACCAGGTCTGGGCCCCCAGCTCGCGCAGGGCGCGGTCCATCGGCTCCACCTTGTTGAGCTGGTTGTAGCGGGTGATCCCCTCCACCCCCTGCTCCCACAGGAGGCCAAATCGCGCCTCCTGCCAGGCCGGGCTGAGCTCGGCCCGGTAGACCTTCAGGTTGAGCGCGAGGCGCTCGGTCAGCTCGTCGATAAAGCGGTAGGTCTCCGGGAACAGATAACCGGTATCGGTCAGCACTACCGGCACGTCGGCCCGTTCGCGACTTACCAGATGGAGCATCAGCGCCGCCTGAATACCGAAGCTGGATGAGAGCACATGCTCCCCTGGCAGATTGGCCAGGGCCCAGCGCACCCGCTCGGGGGCACTCATGGTATCCAGCTCGCGGTTGAGGGGCGCCAGCACCTCTGTCTGCTCTTCACGGCCGAGGGCCAGCAGTGCCTGCAGGTCAAGGCGGCCATCTTCAGTGACATTAAGCGGCAGATTAAGCGGCATAGAAGTCCCTCGCAGAATCGATAACGGGCGCAATTACCCCAACCCGGATCACGAAGTCGCCGAAGCACTCACCCTGATTGCGCTCGGTGGCCCAGCGGCCGATCAACGCGTCCAGTTCGGCCAGGATCTGCGGCTCGGTGATGTTCTCGAGGTGCAGGCGCGGAATGCGGGTGCCCTCCAGGTTGCCACCCAGATGGAGGTTATAGCGGCCGGGCGCCTTGCCCACCAGACCCACTTCCGCCAGCATGGCGCGGCCGCAGCCGTTGGGGCAACCGGTGACCCGGAAGATGATGGCGTCATCCGCCAGCCCATGTTTGGTCAGCAGCCCTTCGATGTCGGTGACAAACGCCGGCAGCATGCGCTCGGCCTCGGCCATCGCCAGCGGGCAGGTAGGCAGTGCCACACAAGCCATGGACTGCTTGCGCTGCTCGCTTACGCCGTCATCCAGCAGGCCGTATTGGCGTGCCAGCCCTTCGATGCGGGCCTTCTCGCTGGCAGGCACCCCGGCTATGATCAGGTTTTGGTTGGCGGTCAGGCGAAAATCCCCCTGATGCACCTTGGCGATCTCCAGCATGCCGGTTTTGAGCGGCTTGCCCGGGAAGTCCAGCAGGCGGCCATTCTCGATAAACAGGGTGAGGTGGTGCTTGCCGTCGATCCCCTCGACCCAACCAAAGCGATCGCCACGGCTGGTGAACTCATAGGGGCGAACCGGCCCGAACTGGATGCCAGCGCGGCTCTCCACCTCGGCCTTGAAGGCTTCGACGCCAACCCGTTCAAGGGTGTACTTGGTCTTGGCGTTCTTGCGGTTGACCCGGTTGCCCCAGTCGCGCTGGGTGCTGACCACGGCGGCCGCCACCTCCAGTACGTGGGAGAGCGGAATAAAGCCAAAGTCGCTCGCCTTGCGCGGATAGGTGCTGGTGTCGCCGTGGGTCATGGCGAGGCCACCACCCACCAGCACGTTGAAGCCCACCAGCTTGCCGTTCTCGGCAATGGCCACGAAGTTGAGGTCGTTGGCGTGGATATCTACGTCGTTGTGAGGCGGGATAACCACAGTGGTCTTGAATTTGCGCGGCAGGTAGTTGGAGCCCAGGATCGGTTCCTCATCCTGCCCCAGTTTTTCACCGTCCAGCCAGATTTCCACGTAGGCGCGGGTCTTGGGCAGCAAGTGTTCGGATATCTTCTTGGCCCACTCGTAGGCCTCCTGATGCAGTTCGGACTCCACCGGGTTGCTGGTGCAGAGCACGTTGCGGTTCACATCGCCGGCGGTGGCGATGGAATCGATGCCGGTGCTGTTGAGGGTCTGGTGCATCAGCTTGATGTCGCGTTTCAATACCCCGTGGAACTGGAAGGTCTGACGGGTGGTCAGGCGGATGCTGCCGTAGAGGCTGTGCTCTTCGGCGAACTTGTCGATGATCTGCCACTGAGCCGGAGTAATTATGCCGCCAGGCAGACGGGCACGCAGCATGACGTTGTGCAGCGGCTCCAGCTTCTGGGCAGCGCGCTCCGGGCGGATGTCGCGGTCATCCTGCTGGTACATGCCGTGGAAGCGGATCAGCTGGAAGTTGTCGCCATTGAAGCCGCCGGTGAGCGGATCCTGCAGATCCTGCTCTATGGTGCCGCGCAGAAAGTTGCTTTCGCGTTTCAGACGTTCGTTGTCGGCCAGCGGTCCTTCGACCGGTCCCGCTTTTGGGTGAGAAAGAGGTTGTTTGCTCATCAATAGACATCCCTTTGATAACGTTTGGCACGACGCAATTCGCTCAAATACTCTTCTGCTTCCTCACGGCTCTTGTGGCCATGCTCGGCAATCACATCCAGCAGGGCCTCCTGCACATCCTTGGCCATCTTGTTGGCGTCACCACACACATAGAAGTGAGCGCCTGCTTCCAGCCACTGATAGAGCTCCTGGCCCGCTTCGCGCAGGCGGTCCTGCACATAAATCTTGTTGGCCTGATCCCGGCTGAAGGCCAGGGAGATCTTCGACAGCAGCCCCGATTTCACATAACGCTGCCACTCCACCTGATAGAGGAAATCCTGGGTAAAGTGGGGGTTGCCGAAGAAGAGCCAGTTCTTGCCTTCCGCGCCCTGAGCTTCCCGCTCCTGCATAAAGGCGCGGAACGGGGCGATGCCGGTGCCCGGGCCCACCATGATGACGGGGGTATCTGGGTTGGCAGGCAGGCGGAAGTTGTCGTTGTGCTCCACGAATACCCGCACCTCGCCATCCTCAATCAGCCGATCCGCCAGATAGGAGGAGGCTGCGCCAGAGCGCACTGTGCCATCTTCCTGCGTGTAACGCACCACGCCGACGGTCAGGTGCACCTCCTCTTCGACTTCGCTCTGGGCGGAGGCGATGGAGTAGAGGCGCGGGGTGAGGGGTCGCAGCAGGCCAACCAGCTGCTCGGCCGTGAGGGCGGTCGGGAAACGCTTGAGCACATCCACCACTTGGGCAGAGGCGACCAGTGCATTGACCTGGGCCTTGTCGCCTGCCAGATCTTTCAGCGCTGCATTGCCTGCGATTTCGGCAAGGCCTGTGATAAAGCCGCCGTGCAGCCGGGTCAGTTCGAAGTGACTGGTCAGGGCCGCGCGCAAGGTGCCGTGGGCCGTGGCTTCATCGCCAGAGAGGCCGGTCAGGGCCAGCACTTCGCCCACCAGGTCGGCGTCATTGTCGAACCAGACACCGAGGGCATCTCCCGGCTGATAGGTGAGGCCGGAGTCGGTCAGATTGATCTCGATATGGCGGATATCCTTGGTGGAATCCCGGCCGGTGATCTTCTGATTGACCGACAGGCGGGCAGGGAGGGGATTCTCCTTGCTGTACTGGCTGTGGCCAACCGCCTGCTGCACCGCGCTGGCTACGCTGCTGCTGGCCGCTCCGGTAGAGAGGGTCGTGGCAATGGCGTTGAGTGCCTGTTCGCCCCACGCCTTGGCGGCATCCTGATAATCCACATCGAGGCTGGCGAGTTCATAAATGCGCTCGGCCCCTGCGCTGGCGAGGAAGTTGTCAAAATCTTTGCCGGTCTGGCAGAAAAATTCGTAGGAGCTGTCACCCAGCCCCAGCACCGCGAACTTGAGGCCGTCCAGCTTGCCGATCTTGCCTTTTTTAAGCTGCTCGAACAGATCGACGGCGCTCTCCGGCGGTTCACCCTCCCCGTAAGTGCTCACTACCACCAGCAGATGGCTCTCTTTCTTGAGCTGCTTGGGTTTGTAGTCGGCCATCGACGCGAGGGTGACGGGGAGGCCGCGGGCCTCTGCCTGCGCCTTGATGGCACTGGCGACACCTTTGGCGTTGCCGGTCTGGGAGCCGTAGAGAATGGTCAGGCTGCCGCTGGGCGCAGCCACGGCGGCGCTGGTTGCAACGCCTTGGTGACCGCTCTGGGAGAGGCCGTAGAGATAACCGCTCACCCAGACCAGTTGCTGGGTATTGAGGGTCGAGAGTACCTGACCCAGCTGACGTTGCTGCTCGTCAGAGAGAGGGGAGAGGTTGAATGGGGAATCCTTCAATTGCATCACACGCGTCTTCCATGGTCTGATTTTTGGCCAGATTAAAGGGCGTGTTGGCTAACAACAAAGAATAAAAATATCTTCTTTATTCCATTATTGAATTTATAAAGTGATTTGGTGGTAAAGGAGATAGAAAAACGCCCCGCAGTCGCGGGGCGTTTTTATTGGCTATCACGCTCGGGGTGGATCCCGGCGGGAATGAACCTTACTTCTGCGGACGCAGGGCCGGGAACAGAATGACGTCACGGATGGTGTGGCTGTTGGTGAACAGCATCACCAGACGGTCGATACCGATACCCTGACCGGCAGTCGGCGGCAGGCCGTGTTCCAGTGCGGTGACGAAGTCGGCGTCGTAGAACATGGCTTCGTCGTCGCCTGCTTCTTTCTGATCAACCTGATCCTGGAAGCGCTTGGCCTGGTCTTCTGCATCGTTCAGCTCGGAGAAGCCGTTGGCCAGCTCGCGGCCACCGATGAAGAATTCGAAGCGGTCGGTTACATCCGGGTTCACGTCGTTGCGGCGGGCCAGCGGAGATACGGCAGCCGGGTACTCGGTGATAAAGGTCGGTTGCAGCAGCATGTGCTCCACGGTCTCTTCGAAGATCGCGGTGATCACGTGGCCCAGCTCCCAACCCTTCATCAGCTCGATGTGCAGACGCTTGGCAACGGCCTTGGCGCTCTCGAGGGTAGCCAGATCGTCCAGGGTTACATCCGGGTTGAACTTCAGGATGGACTCAACCATGGTGAGGCGCTGGAACGGCTGACCGAAATCGATGGTCAGGCCCTCTTCGCCCTCTTTGGCGTAACGGATCTTGGTGTCGCCCAGAATGTCCTGCGCCAGGGTGCGCAGCAGCTCTTCGGTCAGGTCCATCAGATCGATGTAGTCGGCGTAGGCCATGTAGAACTCGATCATGGTGAACTCGGGGTTGTGACGAACCGAGATACCTTCGTTACGGAAGTTGCGGTTGATCTCGTAGACACGCTCGAAGCCACCGACCACCAGACGCTTCAGATAGAGCTCCGGAGCGATACGCAGGTACATGTCGATGTCCAGCGCATTGTGGTGAGTGACGAACGGACGCGCGGAGGCACCACCCGGGATGACTTGCATCATCGGGGTTTCCACTTCCATGAAGCGCTTTTCGTTGAAGAACTTGCGGATACCGGCAACCACCTGGGTGCGGATCATGAAGGTCTTGCGGGACTCTTCGTTGGCGATCAGATCCAGGTAGCGCTGGCGGCAGCGGGCTTCCTGGTCGGTCAGGCCTTTGTGCTTCTCGGGCAGCGGACGCAGTGCCTTGGTCAGCAGGCGGATATCGGAAACGTGAACGGAGAGCTCACCGGTCTGGGTCTTGAACAGGGTACCTTCGACACCCACGATGTCGCCCAGATCCCACTTCTTGAACTGCTCGTTGTAGAAACCTTCCGGCAGGTCGTCACGGGTGACGTAGACCTGGATCTTGCCGGCCATGTCCTGCAGGGTGGCGAAAGAAGCCTTGCCCATGATCCGGCGGGTCATGATGCGACCGGCAATCTTCACCCGTTTACCCAGGCTCGTCAGCTCCTCGGCGCTTTTGTCGTCGAACTCTGCGTGCAGATCGCCAGAGAGGCTGTCGCGACGGAAGTCGTTGGGGAAAGGATTACCCTGGGCGCGCAGGGCGGCCAGCTTGGAACGACGCTCGGTCATCTCGTTGTTGAGTTCGAGAGTTTGGTCGACTTCCGGAGTGATGGTTTGTTCAGACATGGTGATTCCTGCTTGTTTACAGACCTGATTTCAGGCTGGCTTCGATAAACTTGTCCAAGTCACCGTCGAGCACCGATTGGGTATTACGGGTTTCGACGCCGGTGCGCAGATCCTTGATACGGGAGTCATCCAGCACATAGGAACGGATCTGGCTGCCCCAACCGATATCAGACTTGGTCTCTTCCAGGGCTTGTTTCTCAGCGTTCTGCTTCTGAATTTCCAGCTCGTAGAGCTTGGCTTTCAGCTGCTTCATACACTGGTCTTTGTTTTTGTGCTGGGAACGGTCGTTCTGGCACTGTACCACGACACCGGTCGGAACGTGGGTAATACGTACCGCGGATTCGGTTCGGTTAACGTGCTGACCACCGGCACCGGAGGCACGGTAGACGTCGATCCGCAGATCCGCCGGGTTGATCTCGATATCGATATCGTCGTCGATCTCGGGGTAGACGAACACAGAACAGAAGGAGGTGTGACGGCGGCCACCGGAATCGAACGGAGACTTGCGAACCAGACGGTGTACGCCGGTTTCGGTACGCAGCCAGCCGAATGCATATTCGCCGGTGAACTTGATGGTGGCGGATTTGATACCAGCCACGTCGCCTTCGGAGCATTCAATCAGCTCGGGCTTGTAGCCGTGGGCATCGCCCCAGCGCAGGTACATGCGCAGCACCATGTTGGCCCAATCCTGCGCTTCGGTACCACCGGAGCCGGATTGAATATCGATATAGCAGTCGGAGCCGTCGTGCTGACCGGAGAACATGCGGCGGAACTCGAGATCCACCAGCTTGGCTTCCAGTTGTTCGGATTCGGCGATGGCTTCGTTGAAGGTCTCTTCGTCTTCCCCTTCCACGGCCAGGCTCACCAGCATCTCGACGTCATCCACGCCCTGGGTCAGGGTGTCGATGGTGCCGACCACGTTTTCCAGCGCGACGCGCTCTTTGCCCAGCGCCTGTGCGCGCTCGGGCTCATTCCATACGTCCGGCTGTTCCAGCTCGGCGTTGACCTCTTCTAGACGCTCTTTCTTGGCGTCATAGTCAAAGGTACCCCCTAAGAAGCTCGGTCCGCTCAGACAGCTCCTTAAGTTTATTTAATACGGGATTAACTTCGAACATCGTGAAAACTCTCAGGGTCGATGTGATTTAAAAACGGGATATTCTAGCCAATTGTGGAAGGAATAAACAGGGTTGCCTTGGCTTGTGCGGCTCATGCCGTCAATTTCTGGTGCACTTTTCTCCACCTCGGTAGAAAATATCGCCCGCAGACCCATTTTCAGGTTCAGTTTTGGCCATTCGGGTCGCTAATGACTACGTGTAGTGTTGTGCAATTTAGGGAAAAACCCGCTCCTCACCTCAATAAGAAGAACACATGATGAAAAACCTGTCACTCAAGCAGAAGATACTGTTGTCAGTGGTGATCGCCCTTTCGTTGGTGATTTTGTTGCTCTCCTGGCAGAGCTATAGCAGCCAGAAGTCCCTGTTGCTGCAAGGCAGCCAGGAGCAGTTGCAACGGCTGGGTACCCAGCAGGCCGAGCGTGTCAGCGACTGGCTCGCCGCCCGTCGCGACGTGATCCAGGCGCTCGGCAACAAGGCCGGTGCCGAACCCCTCAATGCCTTGCAACAGGCACAAGTTTCCGGCCGTTTCCAGCTCACCTATTTCGGTGAGAGCAGCGGCAAGATGAATGACTCCGATCCCTCCATCAACCGCGATGGCTACGACCCGCGCTCCCGTGGCTGGTATCAGGAGGCGATGAGCAAAGGTGGCCTGATTGTCACCAAACCCTATCTCGACGTGGCTTACAACATCATGGTGGTGACCCTGGCCCAGCCGGTTTCTGGCGGGGTAGTCGGTGGTGACCTCTCCATCGCTTCGCTGGTGGAAGACGTGACCAAGATGCAGCTGCCTGCCGACGGTTTCGCCATCATGATGCACAAGGATGGCACCATCATCGCCTACAAGGATGCCGCCAAGGCGATGAAACCGGCCACCGAGATCGACAACGATCTGACCAATGCGCTGATCGAGCAGAGCAAGGCCAGCAACGGTCTGGTGGCGGCCTACTTCGACAACGAAGGACGTGACAAGCTGCTGTGGGCGGCTGATATCCCTGACACGGATTGGGAACTGGTGCTGGTGCTGGACAAGGCCGCGCTGGAAGCGCCGCTCTCCTCCCTGCTGATGACCCAGCTGGGGATGGCGCTGCTGGTGCTGGTGGGCAGCATCCTCGCTATCTCCTGGCTGGTCAGCATGTTGCTTGGCCCGCTCACCAAGGTCTCCCAGGCGTTGGCCCGTATTGCCGATGGTAACGGTGATCTGACCCAGCGCATCAAGATCGACGCCAACGACGAAGTGGGCCAACTGGCCAACAGCTTCAACCGTTTCGTCGGCAGTCAGCATCAGCTGATCGGCAATATCCGCCAGCTGGCCAACGAGTTGAACGCCGATGCCGAGCGCAGTCTGGTGACCAACCAGGCCGCGGTGGACGAGCTGCAGCGTCAGCAGCAGGAGGTGACCATGGTCGCCACGGCAGTCACCGAGATGGCAAGCGCCACCATGGAGATCGCCGGCAACGCCGAGAACACCGCCGCCGCTGCCCAGCAATCTGCCCAGAGCAGCGAGCAGGGCAAAATGCTGGTCAACAAGACTCGCCAGTCCATCAATGGTCTGGCCGAAGAGGTGGGGCAGGCGACCGAGGTGATCGGCGAGCTGAGCCGCCACGCGCAGGCCATCACCAGCATTCTCTCCACCATTCAGGGGATTGCCGAGCAGACCAACCTGCTGGCGCTGAACGCAGCCATCGAGGCAGCTCGCGCCGGTGAGCAGGGTCGTGGTTTTGCGGTGGTGGCTGATGAGGTGCGTGTGCTGTCGCGCCGTACCCAGGACTCCACCCAGCAGATCCAGTCCACCATCGAGACCCTGCAACAGACCACTGCCCGCGCGGTGAGCCTGATGCAGACCAGTCAGGGGCTGGCGGACAACAGCGTGCAGGATGCGGATCAGGCGGTGCGCGCACTGGAAGAGATCACCAGCGCCATCTCCCTCATCTCCGACATGGCGGGCCAGATCGCCACCGCCGCCGAGGAGCAGACCCAGGTGACCGGCGAGATCACCCAGAACACCACCGCCATCAAGGATGTGAGTGACGAGATCACCGCCGCCGCCATGCGCGATCTGGATCAGGCTCACAGCCTCAAAGGGCGTGCTGCTGACCTGAACCAGCAGGTGTCGACCTTTATCCTGTAAGGTGCAACTCTCGGCCTGTTCCGGCTGAGATAAAAAAGCCCCGCCCTCTGTCGAGTGCGGGGCTTTTTGTTGTTCGGGGAAGTGCGGGATATAGGGATTCCGGGTTGCTCGCGGGTCACCCTGGTGGCGGATACGAGCCCCGGCTCTGCCTGCGTCACCTGGTGAGTCGATAACAAACAAAGAGCCCACCGAAAGGTGGGCTCTGATCATATACGTCTGACGGAAAGGGAATTACAGGAATGGCATCGCCATAAACAGCTTGATCACCATGGCGTTGATGATGTCGATAAAGAAGGCGCCCACCATGGGCACCACCAGAAACGCCAGGTGGGAGGGACCGAAGCGCTGGGTGATGGCCTGCATGTTGGCGATGGCGGTCGGGGTGGCCCCGAGGCCAAAGCCGCAGTGACCTGCCGCCAGCACGGCTGCATCATAGTTGCTGCCCATGACCCGGAAGGTGACGAAGATGGCGTAGAGCGCCATTGCCACGGTCTGGGCGGCCAGCAGAATGAAGATGGGCAGGGCCAGGCTGGCCAGATCCCACAATTTCAGGCTCATCAGTGCCATGGCGAGGAACAGCGACAGGCTGACGTTGCCCAGCAGGGAGACCTCGCGATCGCTCACCTCATGCCAGTTCAGCAGGGTCAGGACGTTGCGCAGCAGCACGCCGACAAACAGCACGCAGACAAAGATCGGCAGCTCGAAGGCGCCCCCTTTGAGAGAGGCCGAGAGCAGCTCGCCACCCTTGAGGCTGATGGCTATCAATGCCAGCGTTTCGATAACGCTGAAAGTGGTGAGGGGGCGCTCCATATCTGGCATTTCGAAGCCCTGGGGGGCCTCATCCTGATTGTGCTCCTCACCGGGCACCTGCACTTTCTTCACCAGATAGCGAGCCACCGGGCCACCGATCAGGCCGCCCAGCACCAGACCGAAGGTGGCGCAGGCGATGGCGAGTTCGGCAGCGGATTGCACGCCGTATTTCTCGGAGAAGGTGGCACTCCAGGCCGCCCCGGTGCCGTGGCCGCCGGAGAGAGTGATGGAGCCGGCCAGCAGCCCCATATGGGGATCCAGACCGAGCAGGGTCGCCAGACCGACACCCAGACTGTTCTGCACCAGCAGCAGGCCGGTGACCACCATCAGGAAGGTAACCACCGCCTTGCCGCCGCGTTTCAGGCTGGCGAGATCGGCGGAGAGACCGATGGAGGCGAAGAAGGCCAGCATCAGCGGGGTTTGCAGGCTGGTATCAAATTGCAGCTCCATCTGCAGGGTGGAGCGCAGCAGCAGCAGTACCAGCGCGACCACCAGGCCGCCGGCTACCGGTTTGGGGATGTTGAAGGTACGCAGCAGCCCGACTCGGGTAACCAACACCCGGCCAAGCAGCAATACCAGAGTGGCAGCGACCAGCGTTGCGTAGGAATCAAGTTGTAACATTCAGTACTCCCATGTTGATTGGCTGTGTCTTTCATAGCAAAAGACTTACAGATTCAGCCGGGATGAAAACAGTGTGGCTCATGCGCCAACAAAGAAGGGGAAACATCTCCCCGCCCCAGGAAAGATGGGGCTTGTGCGGGCCTGAAATGCTCAGGCATCCAGATGAGATTTTAGTAAAATCCGGCGGATTGTAGCAAAAAGCATCGTTTAATTCCATCTTTGTCGTATTAATGCTCGTTTTAGTGGTTTATTGTGACATTTAGCACTATGTAGGTAGAGGGCAGAAAAGCCGAAAAGGGTGCATGGAACGGCTGTCATTTGGGGCGCCAGTCTCTATAATTCGCCGGTTTCCGCTGCACGCAGAGGCGCTGGCGGGCGTTGACATTGTGGTTCACTCCGACATGGTTCATGTTCCGGCGGTGTTCACTTCATCAAGAGGAGAGGGTGTGAAGAAGTCTATCTACATTGCCTACACAGGCGGCACCATTGGGATGCAGCGTTCCGATCACGGCTACGTGCCGATGGCGGGCTTTATGGAAGACTGTCTGGCGCGGATGCCCGAGTTTCACCGCCCCGAGATGCCGGATTACCATATCCACGAATATGCGCCCCTCATCGACTCCTCCGACATGACCCCGGCGGACTGGCAGCGTATCGCCGAGGATATTCGCGACAACTACGAGAAATACGATGGCTTCGTGATCCTGCATGGTACCGACACCATGTCGTTCACCGCCTCGGCGCTCTCTTTCATGCTGGAAGATCTGCACAAGCCGGTCATCATCACCGGCTCCCAGATCCCGCTGGCCGAGCTGCGCTCCGACGGTCAGCAGAACCTGCTCAATGCCCTCTATATCGCGGCCAACTACCCGATCCACGAGGTGACGCTGTTCTTCAACAACCAGCTCTATCGCGGCAACCGCAGCAAGAAGGTGCACGCCGACGGCTTCCACGCCTTCGACTCCCCCAACTATCCACCGCTGCTAAATGCCGGGATCGCCATCTCGCTGGAAGCGGGTGAGCTGGGTGTGCCCTCCGCGCGGCCGCTGGTGCTGCACGACATCACCCCCCAGCCCATCGGCGTGGTGACCCTCTATCCGGGGATCTCCAGCGAGGTGATCGCCAACATCCTGCAACAGCCGGTGAAGGCGCTGATCCTGCTCTCGTTCGGGGTGGGCAATGCGCCGCAGAACCCGGCCATGCTGGCGCTGCTCTCCGAGGCTTCGGCCCGCGGCGTCATCATCGTCAACTTGAGCCAGTGCCTGCACGGCAAGGTCAATATGGGGGGGTATGCTACCGGCAACGCCCTGTCGCGGGCCGGGGTGATCTCGGGCTTTGATATGACCGCCGAAGCGGCGCTCACCAAGCTGCACTTCCTGCTGAGCCAGGACTTGCCCTCCCACCGCATTCGCGAGCTGATGCAGCAGTCCCTGCGCGGGGAGCTGACTCCCTAAGCGATGCGGCCCTCACCCTAACCCTCTCCCGGCGGGAGAGGGGATAGCTCGAGGTGCGGTTGGCCGCAAGGCTTGCCATGAAGAGCGTTGGCAGGTGGCCCGTTCACTGTTCGCAGGTGCGAGCCTGCTCCCTTCTCCCCCTGGCGGGAGAAGGGTTGGGGATGAGGGGGATGAGGGGGATGAGTCACCCGGCATCGATAGGAAAAAAGAGGGGAGCCATCATGGCTCCCCTCTCTGTTGTGGCCGCCACGAGCGGCCTGCCGGGTCAGGCTCAGTGGTTGAGGTCGACCCGCACTATCTCTTCCTCATCGCGATACTGACGCTTGAGCTCGCTCTTGCTCTTCATCACAATCTCGCCGTCACGGCCGATGTTCATATGCTCCGGGTTGTCGAGATGCATCGCCTGCCAGGCCATCACGGCTTGCAGGGAGGTGGCCTTCTGCTCGTCGGTCAGGGGCTTGCCATCGGGCCACTTGCCCAGCTCGACTGCGGTCTTGAGCCGCTCGTACACCTCTGCGGGCATCTGCCTGATTGCTTGCAAAAACTCACCCTGTTGAAACGACATCCGGCCTCTCCTTGAACTATTGAGCCATAAACTGCGGGATATGACGGGTCATGCAGGTAGACTCTATCGGTCTATGCAGGCAGATCCTGGCGGACTACGCCAGCCATCTGCTCCATCACCCGCACTACCTGACAACTGTACCCGAACTCGTTGTCATACCATACGTAGAGCACACAGTGATCCCCCTCGGCGATGGTCGCCTGGGAGTCGACGATGCCCGCATAGCGGGAACCCACCATGTCGGAGGAGACCAGTTCGGTGCTGGCGCTGAAGTCGATCTGGCGATGGAGCTCCGAGCTTAGCGCAATCTGCTGCAGATAGGCGTTGAGGCTCTCCCGATCGGTGGCCTGCTCCAGCGACAGGTTGATGATGGCCAGCGAGACATTGGGTGTGGGCACCCGGATGGCGTTGCCGGTCAGCTTGCCCTTGAGTTCCGGCAGCGCCTTGGTCACCGCCTTGGCGGCGCCGGTGCTGGTCATCACCATATTGAGGGCCGCGCTGCGACCGCGCCGCTCCCCCTTGTGATAGTTGTCGATGAGGTTCTGATCGTTGGTGTAGGAGTGGACCGTCTCCACGTGGCCGTGGCGGATGCCGTACTGCTCCTGCATCACCTTGAGCACCGGGGTGATGGCGTTGGTGGTGCAGGAGGCGGCGGAGATGATCTTGTCATCCGGGCCTATCACCTCATGGTTGACCCCGAACACCACGTTCTTCATCTCCCCCTTGCCGGGGGCGGTCAGCAGCACCTTGCCAGCACCGCGCGCTTTCAGGTGCTCGGAGAGGCCAGCCTCATCGCGCCAGACCCCGGTGTTGTCGACGATCAGCGCATCGTGAATGCCGTAAGCTGTGTAGTCGATGTCAGCCGGGCTATTGGCGTAGATCACCTGAATGAAGGTGCCGTTGGCGATGATGGCGCTGCGCTCCACATCCACCTCGATGGAGCCATTGAAGGGACCGTGTACCGAGTCGCGGCGCAGCAGGCTGGCGCGTTTTTCCAGATCCCCGTCGCGACCACCGCGTACCACGATGGCGCGCAGGCGCAGCGGATTGGCGGCGCCGGTACGCTCGATCAGCAGGCGGGCCAGCAGGCGGCCGATACGGCCAAAGCCGTAGAGCACCACGTCGGTCGGCTGCGGCATCTGGTTGCGGCCAAGGGCCGGTGCCAGTCGCGCTTGCAGATAGTCCTCGATCCCCGCCTCATCCTGATGATCCTGCCAGTAGCCGACTGCCAGCTTGCCAAGGTCTACCTCGGCAGCGGTGGGTTTGAGGGCAACGATGGCCTGAAGCAGGGGGAAGCTTTGCTGGATGGGGAGGGGAGCGCCCTGGTGGCGGCGGACGACCCGGTGGGCCTTGAGGATATCGATGGTGGAGGCGTTTTGCAGTGGGCGGCCGTAGAGGGTGATCTCGACCCCTTGTTGTCGGTAGAGGCGACCAATCAAGGGTTGCATGGCTTCGGCGAGCTCCTGGCTCTCCTGCCACGCTTGCAAGTAGTGCTCGTGGGTCATTGACCAGATCCTTTATTTCACGTTGTTGGTGTAAATAGAAAATTCGTCGAATGCAGATCAGTGTAGGGGTCTATATTTCGTTATATTATTCTGCAATCGCGGCCTTATATGGCGCGCGCATTGTAATGGATATGTAACCGGTTTGCTAGCCGGTGGTGGCCGACAGAGGCTTCAGTTGTTACCAACCCGCGTTACCAACAAGATGTGAATCATGGCCAATTTCCCCCTGCGACAGACCTTCATCATGCTTTCAGTCGGCCTTGCCGTAGCTGGCTGCAATGACGATCGGATCCACAATATCTGCAGCAACCATGCCGAGCTCTGTCAGGATCTGGTGGACGATGGCTGGTGTCGCTACGAGCGTACCGATGTGATCCGCAGCCGCTTCTATCTCAAGGAGGAGGGAACGGATCGGCGCAAGTACGAGCTGATGCGCAACCTTGAGCGCTATCTTAAGTGTGCCGAGCGCTCTACCAACATCGAGTATAAGAATGCCCGCGAGCAGAAGAGCCCACGGGTGGAGGGGATGCTGGCGGCTGGCGAACAGTTGGCCCAGCTCGATGTGGCCACCCGCAACTCGCAGGATCCCTACTTGCTGCTCTGGCACTGGACCAACAACACCAACGAGCTGGCCCGTCAGCAGTTTATGGCGCTGGAAGGTAACAAGGTGCTCGACGAACCGGAACTTCAGCTGGCCCTTGGCGGAGCCTACGCCAAGAGCGATCCCGAGAAAGCTATTTCCATCATGCATCACGGCCTCTCCCTCTATCGGGAAGGTGACAAGATAAACAGCCGCCTGCTCACCTCCCTCAGCACCCTCTATATGGGCCAGAAGCAGTACGGGCTGGCCTATCTGTGGGGCAAGGTGAGTGAGTCTTTTCAGGATGCGCCAGAGGTCTCTGCCAGGCGTTTTGGTATTTATCACACCCTGAGCAAAACAGATCAGGATGCCTACGACGTGCGAGCGGCTGAAATAGTCGATCAACTGAAACATGGCAGCTATCGGCACTGAGGCTCTGATGATTGCACTATCCCCGGCCAGCTGCTGGCCCGCACCTTTTTCCCTCTCGTTTGTCCATGGCGAGGTGATCACCGATGGCCATACCCTGGAACGCCTTACGGTACGTGCCGTAGTACTCCGTGGCGACGAGTTGCTGCTGGTCCACTCCCGGGTCAACGGTGATCTGATGTTTCCTGGCGGCGGCGTTGAAGCGGGGGAAAACCACCATGTGGCGCTGGCCCGCGAGCTGAAGGAGGAGTGCGGTGCCGAGTTGCTGGAAGTAGGGACCCTGCTTGGCGAGACCCGGGAATACCGCGCCGCCCGCGAGCCGGGGTTCGATGCCTACTGCATCCGCTCGCTGTACTACTTGTGCCGGATTGGTGATCAACTGGTGGAGCCACAGCCACAGCCCTACGAGATCCGCCTTGGCTTCGTGCCCGGCTGGTTTGGCCTCGACGAAGCGCTGCAGACCAACAAGACCCAGCTGGCGGGGCCCTGTCCCCAGTGGACGGCGCGAGAGACCCGGGTGTTGGCCCAGTTGCAACGCTGGCATCAGCAGGGGGTCTTCGACCACGGCTGATGAGTAGATCAAGCTGCAACGGTCAGTGACACCAACAGAAAGAGCGCCAATAGGCGCTCTTTTTCATTGCGAGGGTGGCGGTTACTGGCCGCTCTATCGTGCGAGGTTACTTGACCTCTTCGCCCTTGGCTTGCAGATCCGCGTGATAGGAGGAGCGCACGAAAGGACCGCAGGCGGCGTGGGTAAAGCCCAGCTCCATGGCGACATCTTTCAGCTCGTCAAACTCTGCTGGCGGCACGTAGCGCTTGACCGGCAGGTGGTGGCGGCTTGGCTGCAGATACTGACCCAGGGTCAGCATGTTGACGCCGTGAGCGCGTAGATCCTTGAGCACCTCGACGATCTCTTCGTTGGTCTCGCCAAGGCCCATCATCAGACCGGACTTGGTCGGTACATGGGGGTGCATCTCCTTGATACGGCGCAGCAGCTCCAGCGACCACTTGTAGTCGGCACCCGGGCGAGCGACGCGATACATGCGCGGCGCAGTTTCCAGGTTGTGGTTGAATACGTCCGGCGGCGTTTCGCGGAACACCTCAAGGGCCTGCTCCATCCGGCCACGGAAGTCCGGGGTCAGGATCTCGATGCGGGTCTGCGGGCTGTGCTCGCGGATCTCGCGGATGCAGTCGGCGAAGTGCTGGGCACCGCCGTCGCGCAGATCGTCGCGGTCCACCGAGGTGATCACCACATACTTGAGGTTCATCTCCTTGATGGTGAGCGCCAGCTTCTTCGGTTCTTCCGGATCGAGTGCCAGCGGGCGGCCGTGGGCCACGTCGCAGAAGGGGCAGCGACGGGTGCAGATCGCGCCCATGATCATGAAGGTGGCCGTGCCGTGGTTGAAACACTCCGCCAGGTTGGGGCAGGAAGCCTCTTCACAGACCGAGTGCAGCTTGTTCTTGCGCAAGGTGCTCTTGATGTGTTCGATCTTCTGGCTGGAAGGGGGGAGTTTGATCCGCATCCAGTCCGGCTTGCGAAGGATTTCTTCGTTGGGATCCGGCATGAATTTCACCGGGATCAGGGCCATCTTGTCGCCATCGCGCAGCTTGACGCCCGGCTCCATACGAACGGGTTTGCTCATGATTCACTCTCGGTGTTTGTTATTGTCTGATAGCCAATCAGGCTGGCCAGTTCGGCCACCAGAATGGATTGCGCCTCGGCCACGCTCTGCGGGCCGCCCAGGGCGCTGGTCTGGGTCATGGCCATGCCCGCATAGCCGCACGGATTGATGTGCAGGAAGGGGGTCATGTCCATGTTGATGTTGAGGGCCAGCCCGTGGAACGAGCAACCCTTGCGGATGCGCAGTCCCAGCGAGGCAAGTTTGGCCTCCATGCCAAGGTCATTTTTCACATAGACCCCGGGGGCATCTGCCTTGGCATAGGCCTGGATATTGCTTTTGGCCAGGGTGTTGATGATGGCTGTTTCCAGCGCGGTCACCAGCTCGCGCACCGAGAATTTGCAGCGGCGGACATCCACCAGGACGTAGAGCACCAGCTGGCCCGGGCCGTGATAGGTCACCTGACCGCCGCGATCGCTCTGCACCACCGGGATATTGCCCGGATTGAGCAGGTGTTCGGCCTTGCCGGCCTGGCCCTGGGTGTAGACGGGGTCATGTTCGACCACCCAGAACTCGTCCGGGGTGTCGCTGGTGCGGTTGTCGGTGAAGGCTTTCATGGCGTCCCATACCGGCTGGTAGGGGCGGCGACCCAGCTGCCTGACTATCAGGCTGTGCTGAGCGGGGATCTGGGATGACATGGTGTCCTCGTGGCGTGCTGCAGCCAAAAACAGTCGCCCCGCAGAACGGGGCGAGAGAGAAATTACAGTACGTATTTCACCAGCTCGATCTTGCCAAGCGCAGTGTACATCGCTTCGATGTGCTCTTTGCTCTGGGCAGTCACGGTCACGCGAACCGAGTGATAGTTGCCCTTGGAGCTGGGCTGGACGGTCGGGCTGTAGGTGCCCGGAGCATGCTGCTGCAGCACTTCAACCACCATATCCGGCAACGCAGGATCCGCGATGCCGAGTACCTTGAACGGGAATTTGCAGGGAAACTCCAGCAGTTCATCAAACTTGGTATTCATTTACTCACCTTTTTCGTCATCAGCATGATGACTTCATCTTGGATGGCTAGTGGCCGATGGCCCGTGGAGGCCGCCATTTCAAGTCTGTATGGGTGCGGCTAAACCCTATATGGGCGCCGCACACTCCGGGATCAAGGCCGGGAGCGGTCAGACAAGGATGGAAGTGCTGCTTTTTACCACAAATCAGGGTAAGGCGGAACCTGCAGTTTACAGGGTTATTCACTGCCATTGTCCGGCGCAGACAGCAGCGGCGCCTGTTGGCGCCGCTGTTTGGTGAGGATTGTGCGTCGGATTACTTGAACCAGCTGGTGACCAGCAGTACCAGGTAGTCCCACAGACGGCTCATCAAGCCACCTTCCTGCACCTCTTCCAGAGCGACCAGCGGTACCTGCTTGATCTCTTTGTCACCCTGCTTCAGGAACACGGTACCAACGCGTTGACCCTTGGCCAACGGGGCTTTCAGCTCGCTGTCGAGCTGGAAGTCTGCCTTGAGGTTGTTGCCCTGACCGCGGGTGACCAGCACGGAGACATCCTTGTCGACGCCCAGTTTCACTTCAGATTTGTCGCCCATCCAGATCTTCTGGGTGACCAGCTCGGTGCCTGCCTTGTACGGAGTCAGGCTCTGGAAGAAGCGGAAGCCGTAGGTGAGCAGTTTCTTGCTCTCGGCGGCGCGGGAGGCTTCGCTGCTGGCGCCCAGTACCACGGCGATCAGGCGCATGCCTTCGTTGTTGGTGGCAGAGGAGACCAGGTTATAGCCGACCTGGCTGACGTGGCCGGTCTTGATGCCATCCACTTGCAGGGATTGATCCCACAGCAGGCGGTTGCGGTTGTGCTGGGTGATACCGTTGAAGACGAAGGATTTCTGGGAGTAGATCTTGTACTCCTCCGGCTGATCATGGATCAGTGCCTGACCCAGGCGGGCCATATCACGGGCTGTACTGTAGTGACCCTCTTCATCCAGACCGTGGGGGTTCTTGAACTGGGTGTCCTTCATGCCGAGCTTGGCGGCCCAGGCATTCATCAGGCTGGCGAAGGAGTCGGTACTGCCGGCCAGATGTTCGGCCATGGCGACGCAGGCATCGTTGCCGGACTGGATGATGATGCCCTTGTTCAGGTCATCGACAGAGACCTGCTTGCCCACCTCGATAAACATCTTGGAGGAGTCTGAGTAGTTCTTGGACCAGGCGTTCTGGCTGATGGTCACCATGTCGGTGCCCTTGATGTTCCCCTTGTGCAGCTCGTCGCCAACGATGTAGGAGGTCATCATCTTGGTCAGGCTGGCAGGGGGCAGACGCTCGTCGGCGTTCTGCTCGGCCAGCACCTGACCGGAGTAGTAGTCGATCAGGATATGGGCCTTGGCGGAGATCTCCGGCGCGGCGGGAACCACCACTGGGTTGGCGTTCGGCGTGGGTGTCGGCACCGGCGTATTGGCCTGAGCGGTTACGCTGATCAGTGAGGCCAGAAGAACTGAACGGGCAAATTTGGACATCTTGAAATTCCTGCGAGCCAGATGGGGATAAAATGCGGGCCTAACTATACCAGATGCGCCCGCAGGTTATAGTCCGACATGGCGATCATGACTGGTTTTTTATCCATCAATCCCTGCCATCACGCCATAAAGCGACGTGATGGCGGGGCCGGGAGATTGGTCACCGCCGCTGTCAGAGGAGGGATCAGGGCACGATAAAGGCCTGTTCCAGTCCCCCTTGCCGTACTTTTTCCAGCAGTGCGGCTTGTTTATCCGCCTCCACCGGGCCGATCAAGACCCGGAAGATGGCGCCATGGGCTTCAATCCGGTAGGGCACACCATGGCGCTGGGTCATCACCTTGCCCATCGCCTCGGCCCGATCCCGGGAGCCGCTGGCCAGTACCTGGATCATCTTGCCATCACCACTGCTGGCAGGAGCTGCGGTCTTGGCGGGAGCTGGCTTGACAGGTGCCGCTTTGGCGGGCGTGGTCGCGGGCGCCTTGACGGGAGCGGGTTCGGCAGCGGGAGTGGCCATCGCCAGTGCGGTTGGTTCACCCAGGAAGCCATCTTGCGACAGCGTGTTGGAGGCCGCAGCCGGAGTGGTCGGAGTCATTTCGATGGGCTTCATCGGCTCCATGATCACCATCTGATCCGGGGTGTCGCTAATCAGCTCCAGCCGTACTCGGGCCTCACCGCTGTCGACCATCTCCAGCTGCTTGGCCGCTGCGTAGGAGAGGTCGATCAGGCGCGGGCTGTTGAACGGGCCGCGATCGTTGACCCGCACTATGGTCTCCAGCCCGTTGTCCAGATTGGTGACCCTCACATAGCTCGGGATGGGCAGGTTGCGGTGGGCGGCACTGAACAGCTTGCTGTCCAGCACATCGCCGTTGGCGGTCTTCTGGCCGTCCAGATCCGGCGACAGCCAGCTGGCGGTGCCCTCTTCGCTGTAGTGTTTGATGTCGCGCCACACCTCGTGCTTCTGCTTGCCGATCCAGTAGTCCCGGTTGCCGCTGGCACTCAGGGGCTCGGGGCGCGGAATGGCGCCGGTGGCTTGCGGGATCTCGATAACGGGTGGCTTGCTGACCGGTGCTTGCGGCTCTACGGGGGCGCTCTGTTCCGGCTGGCTGCTACAGGCGGCCAGCAACAAGCTCAGGCTGAGCGGGAGGAGTTTGTGACGAAGATGCATACGCTTCCTGAATGGCTTGGCTAAGTTGATACACCGCCATCGCATAGAGTGGGCTGCGATTGTAACGGGTGATCACATAAAAGTTATGCCGTGCGACCCAGTATTCCGGTCCATCGGCTTGGGCAAACGCCAGCAACTTGACCGGCGTCTGTGGGGCCAGCGGCGTGGCGAGCTCAATCCCTGCCGCCGCCAGTTCTGACCACTGTTGTGTTAACTCGGGCTCAGGCCTGAGTAGAGGTTCGACTGCCATCAACCCGATCTGGGCCGGTTCCACCACGGATTCGCCCCAGCGCCACTGGTGGCTGGCAAAATAGTTGGCCACGCTGCCGATGGCATCGACCGGGTTGGCAAACAGATCCCGCTTGCCATCCCCGTCAAAGTCGACGGCGTAGTGGCGGTAGCTGGAGGGCATGAACTGCCCCATCCCCATGGCGCCGGCATAGGAGCCCTTGAGGGCATCGAGTTGCCACCCTTCCTCTTTGGCCAGCACCACCAGCTGGGCAAACTCCTTGGCAAAGAAGTCGCTGCGCTCCGGGTAGTGGAACCCCAGGGTGTAGAGGCTATCGAGCACCGGATGACGGCCCATCTGGCGACCGTAGAAGGTCTCGACCCCTATGATGGCCACGATGAGCGAGGCGGGCACCCGATAGGTCTGCTCCGCGCGGGTCAGTGTCTCGGCATGTTGCTGCCAGAACTGCTGGCCGTCACGGATGCGATCTGGGGTAACAAACAGCGGCCGGTAGCGATGCCAGGGTTTGGCCTCCCACGGCTTGCTGATGGTGTCGAGCACCTCCTGCCGTAACTGGGCGCGGGCGACGGCAGCTTGCAGCTCCGCCAGCGGCACCTGCTGCTGGTCGGCGAGCAGGGCCAACCGATCCGGCGCCACGGCGGCGGTCGCCATGATGGTGGCTAGCGAGAGCAGCAATCCAACCCGTCTCATCAGGCCAGCAGCCTTCTATGAGTCTGGATGGACATCAGTATGCCAAAGCCGGCCATCAGGGTCACCATGGAGGTGCCGCCATAGCTCACCAGCGGCAGGGGCACCCCTACCACCGGCAGGATGCCGCTCACCATGCCCATGTTGACGAACACATAGACGAAGAAGGTGAGGGTGATGGCGCCGCCCAGCAGTCGCTCGAAGCTGTTCTGGGCCTGCATCGAGATAAACAGACAGCGGCTGATGACATAGAGATAGAGCACCAGCAGCAGGGCAACCCCCACCAGACCGAACTCCTCGCTAAATACCGCGAAGATGAAGTCGGTGTGGCGCTCGGGCAAGAACTCCAGCTGGGACTGGGTCCCTTGCAGCCACCCCTTGCCGAAGACGCCACCGGAGCCGATGGCAATCTTGGATTGGATGATGTGGTAGCCGCGGCCGAGCGGATCCTTCTCTGGGTCGAGCAGCATCAGCACCCGCTGACGCTGGTAGTCGTGCATCAGGAAGAACCAGAGCACCGGCATAAAGGCAAGCAGCAGCAGTACCGCCAGACCGATCAGCCACCAGCTGAGCCCCGCCAGAAAGATCACGAAGAAGCCGGAGGCGGCCACCAGAATGGAGGTGCCAAGGTCCGGCTGGGCGGCGATCAGCAGGGTGGGCAGCAGCACCATGATGAGAGCGATCACCACATGGCTGAACTTGGGGGGCAGCGAGTGGCGGCTGAGCCAGGCCGCCACCATGATGGGCATGGAGAGCTTCATCACTTCGGAGGGCTGGAACTTCATAAAGCCGAGATCGAGCCAGCGCTGGGCCCCCTTGCCGATGTGGCCGAATACGTCCACCGCAATCAGCATCAGCACCACCACGGCGAACAGCGGCACCGACCAGCGGGCGTAGAGGGAGGGGGGCAGCTGGGCCAGGCCGATCATCAGGGCAAAGGCGAGACCGCCGCGCACCAGCTGGCGCACGATGGAGTCCATATCCTGACCGGAGGCGGAGTAGAGCACCACCATGGAGAGGGTCATCACGGCCAGCAGACCGAGCAGCAGGGGCAAGTCGATATGCAGCTTGTACCAGATGCTCTGCTGGCGGGCAGAATTACTCATTGGGAGCGACCTCACTCGGTTGGGACGGCTTTTCCGGTGCCGGTGGCAGTTGCGGATCAGGGGGCAGCAGATAGGCATCCAGCATCTGGCGTGCAATGGGCGATGCAGCTCGACCACCACCACCTCCGATGGAGTTTTCCAGTACCAGAGCTACCACCGCTTTGGGTGCCTCGAAGGGGGCATAAGCAACGAACAAAGCGTTATCGCGATGCTCTGCCTTGACCGTCTTGATGTTGTAAACCTGATTTTCCTTCAAACCGACTACCTGGGCTGTGCCCGATTTGCCGCCTGAGGAGTAAGGCGCCTTGGCAAACGAGTGACGGCCACTGCCTTCACTGCCATGGTTGACTCGCCACATCCCATCCTGCGCCACTTTCCAGAAGCTGTCGTTCTTGAGCTTGAGGGCGATATTGGGGTTGATGGGGGCATCGACTACCCCCGCCTGGGAGGCTGTGCTCTTGAGCAGGTGCGGGGTGACGTCGTGACCATTCTGGGTCAGGATGCTGATCGCCTTGGCCAGTTGGAGCGGGGTGGCGCTCCAGTAGCCCTGACCGATACCGACAGAGATGGTGTCACCCTGATACCAGGGCTGGCGCCAACGGGCCATTTTCCAGTCACGGGACGGCATGACACCCTTGGTCTCTTCATAGAGATCGACCCCGGTGTACTGACCGAAGCCGAACTTGGTCATATAGCTGTGGATCTTGTCGATGCCGACCCGATAGGCGAGATCGTAGAAGTAGGTATCTGCCGAGACCTCGATGGCGCGATAGACGTCGAGCCAGCCATGACCCCAGCGGCGCCAGTCGCGAAACTTCTTGGTGGTACCGGGAATGGAGAAGCTCGGGCCGCCGAAATAGCGGTAGCCCGGGGTGATGGCCCCCTCGTTGAGACCCATGATGGACATCATGGGCTTGACTGTGGAGGCAGGGGCATAAATGCCCTGAGTGGTGCGGTTCACCAGCGGCCGTGCCGGATCGTTGAGCAGTGCCGAGTAGTTGGCGCTGGATATGCCTGTCACGAACAGGTTGGGGTCATAACTCGGGCTCGACTCCAGCGCCAGGATGGCACCGGTTTTCGGGTTCATCATCACGATGGCACCACGCTGGCCGGCCAGCAGTTGCTGGGCCTTGAGCTGCATCCGGACGTCGATATTGAGGTAGATATCCTTGCCCGGAACCGGAGGCTGGAACTTGAGGGTGCGGACAATCCGGCCGCGGTTGTTGACCTCGACCTCCTGATAACCCGCCACCCCGTGCAGCTCATCCTCGTAATACTTCTCCACCCCCTGCTTGCCGATATCCTTGGTGGCGGCATAGTTGGCGAGTTTGTCCTCTTTTTCGAGACGCTCCACGTCGCGGGTGTTGATCTTGGCCACATAACCCAGCGCATGGGTCAGGGTGTCGCCAAACGGGTAGTAGCGCTTGAGGTAAGCCTCGATACTGGCTCCCGGATAGTTGTGCTGGTTGACCGAGAAGAGTGCCACCTGATATTCGGTCAGCTTTTCGTAGAGAGGGACCGGCTTGAAGCGACGTTGGCGTTTCACTTCGGCGAGGAACTTCTCCTTGGTGCCCTCCGGCAGACCCAGCAGGGTGATCAGCTGGTCGGCGGTTTTTTCGAGATCTTTGGTCTCTTCCGGCACGATTTCCAGACTGTAGACCGGGCGGTTTTCCGCCAGCAGCACACCGTTGGTGTCGTAGATGAGACCCCGGGGTGGCGCCACAGGCACTACCCGGATGCGGTTGGAGTTGGAACGCGTCTGGTAGGTGTCGTAGGACTCGACCTGCAGATAATAGAGATTGCCCAGCAGCACCAGCATCAGCACGACGATGCCGATGTAGGCTACCAGGGTGCGCCGGAAGAACAGATTGCCCTCGGCACTGTGATCGCGCATTTCGATGCGTTGTTTCAGCATGCCTTTACCTCGGGTTTGTGGGGGGCAATAACAGCAGGAGCGGCATGGTTCACTCTCTGTGATAAGGGTGATTGGTCGTTATGCTCCAGGCACGGTAGAGGCTCTCGGCCACCAGTACCCGTACCAGCGGATGGGGCAGGGTGAGCGGTGACAGGGACCAGCTCTGTTCGGCAGCAGCCTTGCACTCGGGGGACAAGCCTTCCGGTCCGCCGACCAGCAGGGCCACATCGCGGCCATCGAGTTTCCACGCCTCCAGCTGGGTGGCCAGCTGCTCCGTGGTCCAGGGCTTGCCCGGAATGTCGAGGGTAACGATGCGCGAGCGCCCCGCAGCCGCCAGCATGGCTTCCCCTTCCTTCTGCAGGATGCGGGGAATGTCGGCATTTTTGCCCCGTTTGCCAGCGCCGATCTCGACGAGTTCAAACGGCATGTCTTTGGGGAAGCGGCGACGATACTCTTCGAAGCCATGCTCTACCCAGGCGGGCATCTTGGTGCCCACCGCAATCAACTGGATCTTCATGGTCGTTACACTTGTGCTCTTATTGCGTATTCATTTGAGCGGCACCGCTCCACAGCTTTTCCAGTTGGTAGAAGTCACGGTGTTCATCCTGCATCACATGCACGATCACCGAGCCCATATCTACCAGCACCCATTCACCGCTCAGTTGCCCTTCCACGCTCAGCAGATCCAGACCCGCGTGGCGGGCCTCGCTGGCCAGATGGTGGGCAATGGCGCTGACGTGACGACTGGAGTTGCCGGAACAGATGATCATGGTGTCAGTAATGCTGGATTTGCCGCGTACATCGAGGGTGATGATGTCGCGGCCTTTCATGTCATCGATCTTGTCGATGATAAAGGCATGCAATTCTTGGCCTTGCAATGAGTCTCTCCTGTATTCCGGCGCGCAGCGTTTGCGTCAGGGCGGCGGATTATATCATGGTCACTCCCGTTTCCCATCGGGTGGGGCGGGATAACGACAGGGGCTAGCCGCGGTTGGCGCGGTAGAGCCCCTGTTGATCAATATAGTGCGCAACCGACTCGGGCAAGAGGTAGCGGGTGTCTTGTCCCGCATCCAGCAAGGCTCGCAGTCGGGTGGCTGACAGTTCGATGGGCTGGTTGTCCGCCAGCCAGATATGACCGGCCAGACGCTGATGCAGCGCGTTGGCATTCGCGGTGTGATGGCGCGCCAGCAGCTGTGCCACCCCGGCCGGATAATCCGGTTGCCAGCCCGGCCGCACGCTCACCACCAGATGGGCATGGTCGAGCAGCTCCTGCCAGCGGTGCCAGCTTGGCAGGCTCAGCAGGGAATCCATCCCCATCAGAAAACAGAGCGGCGTATCGGGCAGTTCATGACGCAGCTCGATCAGGGTATCGATGGTGTAAGAGGGCTTGTCCCGTCTCAGCTCCCGCTCATCCACCACAAAGTGGTGGTTCTCTGCCGCCGCCAGTTTGACCATGGCGAGACGCTGTTCGCTGGAGCAGAACGGATTGGCGCGGTGGGGCGGGATATGGTTCGGGATCAGCCGCATTTCGGCCAGCCCGAGAGCATCGCGCGCCTCGATGGCCGGGCGCAGATGACCGATATGGATGGGGTCGAAGGTGCCGCCAAGCAAACCGACAGGCGCCTTCAGCACGGGCTGCTCTCCATCACCAGCGGCAGCGGGGTGCCATCACGAAAGCCGAGGGCAATGGTCTGCAGCATCAGCCACGCCTGTTCGGTATCAAAGCGGCGCTGGGCGCCATCCAGTTGCGCCATCAGCTGCCATAGTTGTTGCAACTTGGCGAAGGGGAGACGAGTCAGCGCCTGTTGAATGAGCTGCTGGCGGCTCTGCCAGATGCGCAGGCGGCTGAAGTGCTCCCCCAGCGGCTGGCCGTTGCGCATCGCCAGCGACAGTTCGGTCAGCTGCTCCAGCTCGCGGCAGAGGGTCCAGGCCAGCATCCCCGGCTCGGTGCCTTCGGCCCGCAGAGCTGCCAGAATGCGCTGGGCCCGGTTCACCTTCCCCTCCAGCAGGGTATCGACCAGCTGGAACGGGGTGAAGTGGGCGTGGCGGATAATGGTCTCTTGCAGATAGGTGACGCTGATGGGCTGGGGCGGCGAGAGCAGGGTCAGCTTCTCGATCTCCTGACTGGCGGCCAGCAGGTTGCCCTCGTAGGAGTGGCACATGAAGTTGATGGCATCCGGCAGCGCCTTGAGGCCGAAACGCGCAAAACGGGCACTCATCCAGCGCGGAAAGAACTTGGGTTCCGGATGGTTGACCGGCACATAGGTGCCAATCTGGTAGAGCTTGTCGAACCAGGCTGCTTTCATCTGGGTCTGGTTGAGGCGACCGCCGCTCAGCACCAGCAGCAGGTCGGGATGAAGCTGCTTGCCAATTTCGCTGATGCGGGCGGCCAGATCCTTGTCCACCTTGGCGGGCAGCTCCAGCTCGATGATCTGGCGGGCGGAGAAGAGGCTCATGGCCTGACAGGCATCGTAGACCTGATTCCAGTCCAGCCCCTGTTCCACCACGAAGGTGTGGCGCTCATCGAAACCCTGCTTGCGGGCGACCTGACGGATGGCATCGATGGCCTCCAGTCGCAGCAGGGGCTCGTCGCCAAAAACGAGATAGCAGGGCCGAAGCCCTGCTTTGAGGTGGTCACCAAATTGTTCCGGGTAGACTCTCATCAAAATACTCGCATCAGAAGCTGACCTGGCTCAACTGCCGGATCACCTGATTGGCCGCCTGCTCCTGCATCTCGCGGTTGAGCTGCTCCTGCTCACGGGAGGAGGCGAGCGCGGCATCCGGCTTGTTGAGGAAGCTGCGGTTGAAGTTGATGGGGAAGACTTGGGTCGGCTTGCCGGGGGCCGAGATGGTGAACTGGGTAGTGAAGCCCAGCACATATTCGGTGTCCGTCCCCAGCGCGTTGACCGAGGCGACCTGACTGGTGCTGCCTATGCCGCCCAGAGTGAGCACCGGAATACCCTCCTTGTCGGCCAGAGTTACGCCAGAGGCCTTCAGGCGGGTGGTGACCATCCGGTAGAAGTCGCTCTTGTTGTCGCCCACGACCTTCATGGTCATCAGCTCGGCCGGAATGCCGGTGCCGCGCATGTGAAAACCGCAGCCTTGCAGCAGCAGACCAGCCAGCACGATGGCCATCCAGCGGGTGAAGATGGTGCCCATAGAAAATCCTCTTTGCATTAAGGGAAAGCGGCGGGCGCAGGGCCCGCCGTTATCATCCGTTTGCTGTCACAGATTGGCAATGATCAGTTGGCAGCCGATCAGTTAGCGACAATATTGAGCAGCTTGCCAGGTACATAGATCACCTTGCGCACGGTCAGACCGTCGGTGAACTTCTGTACCGAGGCATCAGCCATCGCCAGCTTCTCGACGTCGGCCTGGCTGATCTCGGCCGGCACGGTCAGCTTGCCGCGCATCTTGCCGTTGATCTGTACCACCACCAGCTTCTCGGTCTCGACCATGGCCGCTTCATCGGCCACCGGCCAGGCTGCGTGATCGATGTCGTCGCCCTTGCCCAGCATCTTCCACAGCTCGAAGCCGATGTGCGGAGTGATGGGGTAGAGCATGACTACCACAGCTTCCAGCGCTTCCTGCATCAGGGCGCGGTCCTGCTCGTCGTTGCCCAGCTTGGCCAGATTGTTCATCAGCTCCATGATGGCTGCGATGGCGGTGTTGAAGGTCTGACGGCGACCCACGTCATCACTCACCTTGGCGATGGTCTTGTGCAGTTCACGGCGTACCGCTTTCTGCTCGTTGGTGAGAGCCGCTACATCCAGTGCGGCAACGGCGCCACCGGAAACGTGTTCGAAGGTGACGCGCCACAGGCGACGCAGGAAGCGCTGAGCACCCTCTACGCCGGAGTCGGACCACTCCAGGGTCATCTCGGCCGGCGAGGCGAACATCATGAACAGACGGACGGTATCGGCGCCGTAACGCTCCACCATCAGTTGCGGGTCGATGCCGTTGTTTTTGGACTTGGACATCTTGGTCATGCCGGAGTGGATCACTTCACGGCCTTCATTGTCGACGGCCTTGGTGATGCGACCCTTCTCGTCACGCTCTACCTTGACGTCGGTCGGGCTGACCCAGACGTTGCCGCCCTTCTCGTCTTTGTAGTAGAAGGCGTCGGCCAGCACCATGCCCTGGCAGAGCAGGCGCTTGAACGGCTCGTCGCTGTTCACCAGGCCAGCGTCACGCAGCAGCTTGTGGAAGAAGCGGGCGTAGAGCAGGTGCATACAGGCGTGCTCGATGCCGCCGATGTACTGATCCACTGGCAGCCAGTGGTTGGCCGCCGCCGGATCCAGCATACCCTTGTCGTAGTCCGGGGAGCAGTAGCGCGCGTAGTACCAGGAGGACTCCATAAAGGTGTCGAAGGTATCGGTCTCGCGGAACGCTTCCTGACCGTTGTAAGTGGTCTTGGCCCACTCGGCGTCAGCCTTGATCGGGCTCTGGATACCGTCCATCACCACGTCTTCCGGCAGCAGTACCGGCAGCTGGTCTTCCGGCGTCGGCACCACGGAGCCGTCAGCCAGGGTCAGCATCGGGATGGGGGCACCCCAGTAACGCTGACGGGAGACACCCCAGTCACGCAGACGGTAGTTGACGGTACGCTTGCCGCAGCCAAGGCTCTCCAGCTTGCTGGCGATGGCATCGAATGCCGGCTGGAACTCGAGGCCGTCGAACTCGCCGGAGTTGAACAGCACGCCCTTGTCGGTGTAGGCGGCGTCGATCACGTTCGGCAGCTCGCCATCGACCGGCTTGATGACCGGCTTGATCTCGAGGCCGTACTTGGTGGCGAACTCATGGTCGCGCAGGTCGTGGCCCGGTACCGCCATCACGGCGCCGGTGCCATAGTTCATCAGCACGAAGTTGGCGACCCAGACCGGCACCTTGCGGCCATCCAGCGGGTGAATGGCATAGAGGCCGGTGGCCATGCCCTTCTTCTCCATGGTGGCCAGTTCAGCTTCGGCTACCTTGGTGTTCTTGCACTCTTCGATGAAGGCGGCCAGCTCAGGATTGTTTTGGGCTGCCTGCAGCGCCAGCGGGTGGCCGGCGGCGATACCGACATAGGTCACGCCCATGAAGGTGTCCGGACGTGTGGTGTAGACCTCCAGATGCTCAGCCTGACCCTCGATATTGAAGCTGATGTTGACCCCTTCGGAGCGGCCAATCCAGTTGCGCTGCATGGTCTTGACCATCTCAGGCCAGCCTTCGAGGTTGTCGATGTCGCTCAGCAGCTCTTCGGCGTAATCGGTGATCTTGATGAACCACTGGGGGATCTCTTTCTGCTCCACCGGGGTGTCACAGCGCCAGCAGCAGTTGTCGACAACCTGCTCGTTGGCCAGTACGGTCATGTCGTTCGGGCACCAGTTGACGGAGGAGGTCTTCTTGTAGACCAGACCCTTCTCGTAGAGCTTGGTGAAGAACCATTGCTCCCAGCGGTAGTAGTCCGGCTTGCAGGTGGCCAGCTCGCGATCCCAGTCATAACCCAGACCCAGCATCTTCAGCTGGTTCTTCATGTATTCGATGTTTTCGTAGGTCCAGGGCGCCGGTGCCGTATTGTTCTTGATGGCGGCGTTTTCCGCCGGCAGGCCGAATGCGTCCCAACCGATGGGTTGCAGCACGTTCTTGCCATTGAGGCGTTGATAACGGGAGATCACATCACCTATGGTGTAGTTGCGAACGTGCCCCATGTGTAGACGACCAGACGGATAGGGGAACATGGAGAGGCAGTAGAACTTTTCCTTGTCTACTTTCTCCACCGCCTTGAAGGTTTTCTTGGCATCCCAGTGCTTTTGCACTGCTGGTTCTATGGATTGGGGAACGTATTGCTCTTGCATTGGTGACATCCGGATCTGTGAAATGGATAGATAAATCAGCTGGGAAATCGCAATAGAATACCCATATCCTGCGGCGGCAACAACCGCCAGCGTCCCTCGGGCCTTAAGCCGGGCCTGATCAGGGTTCAGTAGAGGAGTAACGGCCATGGACAAACGTCAAAAAGGGTACGAAGCCTTCATTGCCGAGCTGCAAAAGCAGTGGCAAGAGACAGAACAGTTCCAGGGGGAGCGCCTCAACCGGATGATCGCCAAGGTGCAGGCCTATCTGGAGGCGGCCGGGGATCTGACCCAGGACGAGCTGGCACTGATCGCCGAGTATGTGAAGCGGGATCTGGGCAACTATGACGAGGGGCGCAAGGATGAGCAGGTGGAGGAGTCCGCCTTCATGCTGGCGCTCAAAGACACCGCCTGGTCCTGGCTGGCGGACGTGACCGACCGCACCCAGGTGGAGTGGCAGGAGCTGGCGGACGAGCTGGAGCACAAGGGCGTCTACCGGGCCGGCGACTGGGTGGGGCTCGGGGTATTGGTGTGCGATCACTGCGAGTGGCGCCATACCGTGCTGCACCCCGAGCAGCTCGGCACCTGCCCTGAGTGCGGGGCCGATGAGTATCACCGTGAGCCGCTCTCCCCCTGAGTCATGCCATCAAGGCGGACGAGATAACGAGTAAAAAGGCGCCATCAGGCGCCTTTTTCTTGCTTGCAGGTTTCGTCGGGGCGTTTACTTGCCTGCGACGGAGAGGCCACCAAAACGGATAAGCGGGGAGTAGAAGCCCTTGCTGTCGTTGTGGTGCAGGGTATCGCCGACCGCTTCCAGCTCGCCCAGCAGGCGGTAGAAGTTGCCTGCTACCGTGATGCCGCGCACCGGCTGCAGTCGCACCCCATCGCGGCAGAGGAAGCCCGACGCGCCAAAGGAGAAGTCACCGCTCACCGCATCGGCACCCGAATGCAGACCGTCCAGCTTGACTAGCTCCAGATAGTCGCCGCTCTGCACCTCCGCTTCACAGTGAGGGCCCGCGCCAAACACCAGATGGCGAGCGGTCACATCGAGGGCGCTGCGGGCACCGCGGGCGGCCGAGCCGTTGCTGGCCACACCAAAGTGGCGGGCGGTGGCGCTGTTATGGAGCAGGGTCTTCAGCTCCCCTTCGCCAATCAGCAGCAGATCCGAGCTGGCCGCCCCCTCGCCATCAAACGCCTTGATGTTCATGCCGCCCGGCATATAGACCCTGCTCTCCAGAGTGAGCCAGCGTGACGCCACGCTCTGGCCGACCTTGCTGCGCCAGGGGTTGATCCCCTGCTGGGCCCACTTGCCCGACAGCACGCCCTGAAAGCAGCCAAACAGGCTGGCAAAGCAGTTGGTGCTGAAGATGACGCTGTAGCGACCGCTCGGCACCGCTTCACCGGGCAGCAGTCCATCGGCGATGGCGTAGATCTGCTCGATGAGTCGCTGGCTATCCAGCTCGTCGAAGCGACGGCCATACTGCCCCTGCGAGTGCATCGACTGGCGGCCATCCCGTTCCACCAGCGCCGAGGTGTAGCAGCCGACGCTAAACTCGCCGTGCTGGCAGAGGGTGCCCTGACTGTTGGCGAGCCAGAGCTGGCTCTCCCCTTCAAAGAAGCTGTTGTAGGGGGCGCCGCTCACATCGGGCATGGCCAGCATGTCAGATTCGAGGCGCAGGGCCAGGGCGATCTTCTCCTCAACCGGCGTGGTATCGGGCTGGTTGATTTCGGCGCAATCTGTGGTGATCCGGCTATTGGCCACCGAGATGCGCTGATCCGGATCCACCTTGGCAAAGCGGCTGGCATCGAGCGCATCTTGCAGCATTGCATCCAGCGCCAGCTCATCGAGGGATTCCGAGTAGGCGATGCCGACCCGACCCTCTTTGATCAGGCGAATGCCGAGCTGCTGGCTGCTGGTGACCTTGTATTCACCCAGCTCGCCCTTGTCTGCCTTGAGGGAGAAGGCCTTCTCCTGATTGGCGATGATGTCTGCCTCGGCGTTGAGGTCGGCCACCTTGTCGAGCAGGCGGGTGAGCAGTTGGTTCATGTCGAGCTGGCTCATCAGGCGTTCCCTCCCACCAGAATATTGTCCACTTTCAGCGCCGGCTGGCCCACCGAGGTGGGCACCGAGCCCGAGACCGAGCCGCACATACCGGCGGCCAGTGCCAGGTTGCGGCCCACCATGGAGATCTCTTTCAGCACCTGCGGGCCGGTGCCGATCAGGGTGGCAGACTTGAGCGGCTTGGTGATTTTGCCGTGCTCGATGAGGTAGGCCTCCTGCACATTGAAGTTGAACTCGCCGGTGCCGGGCTGTACCGAGCCGCCCCCCATCTTCTTGGCGTAGATGCCGTGCTCTACCGTGGCCAACATGTCGTCGAGGCTGTGGTGGCCCGGCTCGATATAGGTGTTGCGCATGCGCGAGGTGGGGGCGTACTTGTAGGATTCGCGCCGCCCGGAGCCGGTGCGTGCGTAGCCTGTTTTGAGGGCACCCATTCTGTCCACCAGAAAGCCGGTCAGTACCCCGTCCTTGATGAGCTGGGTATGCTGGGTAGCCATCCCCTCGTCATCGACGTTGATGGAGCCCCAGGCGTTGCTCTGCAAGCCTTCATCCACCGCATTGACCACCGGATTGGCGATAAGCTGGCCCATCTTGTCGTGGAACACCGATGCCTTCTTGGCCACTGAGGTGGTCTCCAGCAGATGACCGCACGCCTCGTGGAAGATGACGCCGCCAAATCCGTTCTCCATGATGACCGGCAGGGTGCCGCTCGGGCAGGGAGCCGCGCCCAGTTTCACCAGTGCCTGACGGGTGGCGGTGAGCGCCAGCTCGCGCGGATCGATGCGATCGGCATGCTCCCACCCCATCAGGGCGCCGGGGGCCTCGTAACCGACGCTCTGCTCGCTCCCTTCCATGGCGATGGTCTGGGCCATGATGCGGTTGTAGTGGCGGCGATCGGCTACTTGCACTCCTTCGCTGTTGAAGATTTCCACCTCCTGCTCCCAGCCCAGCACGTTGCCGGAGAACTGGCTCACCTTGTCGCTCTCGGAGCGGGCCGCTGCATCCATGGCGTGCAGATAGGCGATCTTCTGCTCCAGCAGCTTGTCTGCCGACAGGGGCAGCGCCACCGGGTTGCGATCGCTCAGGCGGGTGAAATCGAAGGCGGTGGCGGTCACCACGGGGTCGCGGCGGTCTTTGGCCGCCAGCAGGGTGACAATGCGCAGCAGCTCGTCGCGGCTGGCCAGATTGGTGTAGCCGTAGAGCACCTTGTGGCCGTAACAGAGGCGCACGCCGATACCGAAATCGAGGCCGCCGCTGATGTTCTCTATCTGGCTGGAGAGCAGGCTGAGCTGGCTGCGGCGCTTGCGCTCCACAAACAGCTCGGCAAAATCGGCACCCAGCGCCAGCGCGTGATCGAGCACGTCACGGGCGATGGCGGGGGCCAACAGGGAGAATGGAGTCATAGAATATCCTTTTCTGGTCTGTCCGTTTGCTTCCGACATCCGGCTCTGATTGTTATGGGATGTCGAGTCCATTGTTGCAGACCAGCACAAAAAAGTCGCTATAGCGTCATGCGATGATACCGATTGAGAAAATCGGTGCGATAACTGCGCCCGGCGGCCAGGGCCAGGCGCTCAGGGTCGTTTTGCCAAAACGTGGGAAAGGTCAGAGCAGGGCGTGGATTTCGCTCAGGATCTGCTCGACCCACTGCTCGATGCGCGGATCGGTCTGGTCATATTGGTTGGCATCGTCCAGCGCCAGCCCGACGAAGTGACGGCCATCGTCGATCAGTGCCTTGGAGGCATCGAATTCGTACCCTTCGTTGGGCCAGTAGCCCACCAGCTTGACCCCTTTTGGCACCAGCTGATCGTGCAGCATGCCGAGGGCGTCCTGGAACCATTCGCCATAACCGAGCTGATCGCCGAGGCCAAACAGGGCCACGATGCGTCCCTCCAGATGGAGATCGGCGATATCTTCCCAGCGGGACTCCCAGTCCTCCTGCAGTTCGCCAAAATCCCAAGTGGATATGCCGAGGATCAGGATCTCGTAATCCTCCATCCGGCGCAGGGAGACATCCTTGATATTGTGAATATCCACCAGCTCGGGGCCGATGAGGGCGCGGATCTTCTCGGCAGCCATCTCGGTGTAGCAGGTGGTGGAACCGTAAAACAGACCAATCTTCATCGCTCTACTCTCTGTTGGCGCTTTCTCGCTTGCTTTTGGCGCGTTCTCGCATGCTCGTGTGGGCTGCGCCATGTTGGCAACACGATGGGTAACGTAAGGGGAGGGCGCCAGTCTAGCAGATTGCCATTCGACCTTCACCGCCCGGCAAGGTGCGTGGCAAACGTGCCTTATCTTTCCAATGAAAGTGCCTTGTCTTTCCAAGGAGTTGGCGCGTTACAATGGGCCATCGATCCCCTGATTGCAGCGCACCATGAGCAAACCCGACCCCCATCCCCTGATTGAACCCTTTCTCGACGCCCTCTGGCTGGAGCGGGGATTGTCTGACAACACGGTCAGCTCCTATCGCAGCGATCTGGAGAAGTTCTCCCTCTGGCTCGACGAGCAGGGGAGCTCGCTGCTGCTGGCGGGGATGGACGAGATCCAGCACTACCTCGCCTGGCGGGTCGATCACCAGTTTGCGGCCAGCAGCACCGCCCGCTTCCTGTCGGCCCTGCGCCGTTTCTATCAGTATCTCAACCGTGAGAAGCTGCGCAGCGATGATCCGACCGTGCTGCTGGAGGGGCCCAAGCTGCCGAAAAAACTCCCCTCAGATTTAAGCGAAACGGAGGTGGATGCGTTGCTGAGTGCGCCGCTGGTGGATGACCCGCTGGAGTTGCGGGACAAGGCAATGCTGGAGCTGCTCTACGCCACCGGGCTGCGGGTTTCCGAGCTGGTGGGGCTCACCGCCGAGCATATCAGCCTGCGGCAGGGCTTGGTGCGGGTTATTGGCAAGGGTAACAAGGAGCGGTTGGTGCCGATGGGCGAGGAGGCGATGCACTGGCTGGAGCGTTACTACCGCGAGGCCCGCACCCTGCTGCTGGGGGGCACCAGCTCGGATGTGGTGTTTCCCTCCAAGCAGGCCCGTATGATGACCCGCCAGACCTTCTGGCATCGCATCAAACTCTATTCCCTGCGGGCCGGGATTAATGGCGAGCTCTCCCCCCATACCTTGCGCCACGCCTTTGCCACCCATCTGCTCAACCACGGCGCCGACCTGCGAGTGGTACAGATGCTGCTGGGCCATGCGGATCTCTCCACTACCCAGATCTACACCCATGTGGCCAACGAGCGACTCAAGGCGCTGCACGGGGAGCATCACCCCAGAGCTTGAGTGGCTGTCCTCCCAAAAACAAAAAACCGCCAGCAGGCGGTTTTTTTATCTCTACACGACAGGAGATGGCGCTTATTTCCCTTGCTGGGATTTCAGCAGATCACGGATCTCGGTCAGCAGCTCCTGATCCTTGGTCGGGCCTGCCGGAGCGGCGGCTTCTTCTTCCTGCTTTTTCTTGAGGGTGTTGATGGCCTTCAGTCCCATAAAGATGGCAAAAGAGATGATCAGAAAGTCGATGATGGTCTGAATGAACTTGCCATAGGCGATGACCACGGCGGGTGTTGCACCTTCAGCGGCCTTCAGGGTGACCGCCAGGTCGCTGAAGTCCACGCCGCCCAGGATCAGGCCGATGGGCGGCATGATCACGTCACCGACAAAAGAGGAGACAATTTTGCCGAAGGCGGCACCAATGATGATACCGACCGCCATATCGATGACGTTGCCGCGGGCGGCAAAGGCTTTGAACTCTTGAATCAGACTCATTATTTCCTCCGAAATTAAACAAGATAGCGCGTTGATTACCCTTGCCAAAGGGCGAACTCTTGTCAGGAAAAACAGAGGCTAAGCCGCGTTGTTCCTGTCGTCCTGACTAGCTTGCGGGCGTTATGAGTCCTTGGCAATCGGGGGGAACCTTTTTTTTGGTACAAAGTGATATTAATTTTTTGATAAGTAGCTGATTGAATGATGAGCTGTGCTGCTGTAGTTTGCTGGGTCGATTCATTCATACCGCGTGAGTAAACAAGTGAAGTATTTACTACTGGGAATGATGCTTTTGTGCACATTTGCTGCCAGAGCGGGGATGGATACCCAAACCTTGAAACAGACCATTACCGCCCGGTTAGGGGTCTCTGTTTATCTGGTGGAACAGACCCCCATTCCCGGGCTCTATATGCTGGGCACTTCGCAAGGGGTGCTCTACAGCGATGCCAAGGGGAACTATGTGGTGCAGGGGGTCATGCTGGATATGACTCATAACATGAAGAATCTCACCATCTCGGGCATGCGCGAGCAGCGTCGACTGGGCTTGTCCCAGGTGACCCATACACCGGTCGTTCTCCAGGCCAGTAATGAGCGTCATCGGGTTGCGCTCTTTTTCGGTGAGCAGGATGCCGCTCGTCGCCAGCTGTCCGGCACGCTGCAACATCTGCAGGCGTCCGGGGTCAGTGTCGAGCTCTACCCCGTGATTGAACATGCAGGACAGGCTTCCCACTGGTGCAAGGATCCCCTGCTACAGAATGATCCCTTCAAAGCCTATTTGCCTCAAAAGGAATGTAGTGAGACCCTTATCGAGAATATTGGCCTGAGCCAGTGGTTGGGGGTCAAGGTACTGCCTGCCTGGGTCTCCTCTGATGGAGATCTGGTAAGGGGCTACCAGAGCCCGGAACAACTGCTCAAGATACTGGATCACATTGATGCCCCTGCAAATCCGTCGTCGTCCGCGAGTTGATGATTCCCATCTCCCCGCCACCCTGCACCCCCTGCTTCGTCAAATCTTCGCCAGCCGTGGCGTAGAGGATCCCGCTCTGCTCGAGCGCAGCGCCAGCCAGTTGCTGCCTCCCCAGCGCCTCTATGGGATGGAGCGTGCGGTGCCGCTGCTGGCGGAGGCGCTGACGGCGCAAAAACGGATCCTTATCGTCGGCGACTTCGACTGCGACGGCGCCACCAGCTCGGCCCTGTGCGTGCTGGCCCTGCGCGCCATGGGGGGGCGCCATATCGATTTTCTGGTGCCCAACCGCTTCGAGTTCGGTTATGGCCTCACCCCCGAGATCGTCGAGCTGGCGGTGGCCCGCGGCGCCGAGTTCCTGATCACGGTGGATAACGGCATCTCCAGCATCGCCGGGGTGGCGGCGGCCAAGGCGGCCGGGATGCATGTACTGGTTACCGATCACCATTTGCCGGGTCAGGAGCTGCCTGATGCCGATGCCATCGTCAACCCGAATCAGCGCGGTTGCGATTTTCCCTCCAAGTCCCTGGCCGGGGTGGGGGTGGCCTTCTATCTGATGGCGGCCCTCAACACCCATCTGCGTCAGCTTGGCTGGTACGAACGGCAAGGGCTACGCGCCCCCAATGTGGCGGATTACCTCGATCTGGTGGCCCTCGGCACGGTCGCCGACGTGGTGGCCCTCGATGGCAACAACCGCATCCTGGTCCATCAGGGGTTGCAGCGGATCCGGGCCGGGCGCTGTCGCCCCGGCATTCAGGCGCTGGTGGATGTGTCGGGCCGCGATGGTCGTCGCCTCACTGCCTCCGACCTTGGTTTTGCACTGGGGCCACGCCTCAATGCGGTAGGGCGCCTCGATGACATGTCCCTCGGGGTCGCCTGTCTGCTTTGCGATGATCTCAAGCTGGCGCGCCAGCTTGCGGCCGAGATGGACAGCCTCAATCAGGAGCGCAAGGAGATCGAGCAGGGGATGCAGCAGGAGGCCCTCGCTACCCTGGAGCAGATCCGGTTTCACGATGGCGAGGTGCCGTCGGGCATAGTGCTGCACCGCAACGAGTGGCATCAGGGGGTGGTGGGGCTGGTGGCCTCCAAGGTGAAGGAGAAGTACTACCGCCCGGTCATCGCGTTTGCCGAGAGCAGCGAGAGCGAGCTCAAGGGCTCTGGCCGCTCCATCCCCGGGGTGCATCTGCGCGATGCGCTGGAACTGCTCGACACCCGCCACCCGGGGCTGATGGGCAAGTTTGGCGGCCACGCCATGGCGGCGGGGCTGACCCTGCCCAAGGCCAATATCGAAGCGTTCGGGCGGGCCTTTGAGGCGGTCATCAGCGAGCTGGTGACGCCGGAGCTCTTGACCGGGGTGCTGCTCACCGATGGCGAGCTGCTGCCGGACGAGCTCACTCTCGAGTTGGCGGAGCTTATTCGCGCCTCCGGCCCCTGGGGTCAGGCCTTCCCCGAGCCGCTGTTTGACGGCGAATTCGTGCTGGTGCAGCAGCGGCTGGTGGGGGAGAAGCACCTCAAGATGATGCTGACTACCGATTCTGGCCACGCGGTGGATGCCATCGCCTTCGGCGTCGATCTCAAGCGCTGGCCCGATGCCTCGGTCAAGCGGGTGCGGCTTGTCTACCGGCTTGACGTCAACGAGTGGCGCGGCAACCGCAGTGTGCAGCTGCTGGTGGAGCATCTGGAGGCGGTCGGTCTCTGAGCAGGTAGCATTGCTGCTCTGATCGCTGACAACGGCCACCCTCGGGTGGCCGTTTTACTGTGGGCCCGGGGGTGACTCTACCGCCTTGTTATGTTGGTATTTAATTGCTGGCTTTCTTAGAAAGAGGGTTTTTAGTATCGTTTTACGTCAGTTAGTACGGTTTCAAATTCAAGAAAAAGAGGCGTTGTGATACATTCATCCCCGCATCATTTTGTTGTTTGAACGGGACTGACTCTTTGCTGCCTTTTGGCCGACTATCGACCTGGGCGATGGTCCTCGCTATCGCCAGCCTGCTGTGGTTTGCCGCTTTCGCTGCGGTAGGGGTCACTGCAACACCTCATCAGGCGTCGGTCAGGCAGAAGGTCTCGATGCAGTTGCATGAGCAATCCGATCCGGGATTGGTCAACAGTGTCGGCCTTCCTCCTGCCTCCCAGTGGCGACTCTGCTTCGAGCTGGGGCGGCGACTCGAAGGGGCCACTCATTCCGAGCGCTATCAGATGGTGCTGGCCTGGTTCCAGCACGATATCCTCGGCCTGCTCTGCGGTCTGCTACTGGTTCTCCCTCTTCTCTATGTCAGGCAGCTCCCCGTCTACTTCGGTTATTTGCACCGACGGCTGCTGCGCTGTCGCCACCTGCAATATCGTTTCTGTCACGGCGACTAGCTCACCCGGCTGGCGGACGCTCATCCACGTTTTCACACGGATTTAACGCTCCCGATTGACTGACGGGGCAGGCTGACACCTGCAGCCTGCGCTCTATCGTCCGGTGCTGCGTCCGCGCTTTCTGTTGTTTCGTCCATGCTGCTGGCCATCGGCCAGAGGCAGACTTTCTCTTTGCGCAAACACCTGGTGAGCACACCCTATGGACTACTACCTCAACCTGTTTATTCACTCAATCTTTGTCGAGAACCTCGCCCTGGCATTCTTTCTGGGGATGTGTACCTTTCTGGCCGTCTCGAAGAACATCAACACCGCCTTTGGCCTTGGTATGACGATCTTGGTGGTGATGGTGATCGCCATTCCCCTCAACAACTTGATTTACCGCCATATCTTGCGGGCAGGCAGCACCTTTTTCGGCGAATTCGATCTGGGATTTCTCGATTACATCATCTACATCGGGGTGTTGGCGGCGCTGGTGCAGGTGATGGAGATGGTGCTCGACAAGTACGTTCCGGCGCTCTATCAGGCACTCGGCATCTATCTGCCGCTGTTGACGGTGCACTGCGCCATCTTTGGCGGGGTGATGTTTATGGCGCAGCGGGATTACGATTTCATCGAGTCGCTGGTCTACAGCGCTGGCTCGGGGCTTGGCTGGCTGCTGGCCATTGTCGCCATGGCCGGACTGCGCCAGAAGCTGAAGTACGCCGATGTCCCCGAGGGGCTGCGGGGCATCGGCATCACCTTTATCGTGGCGGGGCTGATGTCCCTCGGCTTTATGTCCTTCTCAGGCATATCGCTTTGATTGGAGATGAAAAAAACGAGGCGCCTGCGGGCGCCTCGTTGTTTATCAGGGATTGCGGATGGCCATTACAGCTCGCGGGCCCAGGGGTGAGCCTTGGGACGCAGGGCCAGCGCCAGACCCAGCAGCAGTACGGTCAGACCGTAGAGAGGCCAGCTGCCAAAGCGCAGGTAGGGGGTCTCGCCGTGGGCGGGACGCACTTCGCTGCGCAGCACGCCCGCTTCAAACTGCGGGATCTGGCCGATGATGCTGCCGTCGATTTCGGTAACGATGGTGATGCCGGTGTTGGTGTCCCGCAGCAGCGGACGAGCCAGCTCCAGCGCGCGCATCCGGGCGATCTCCATATGCTGCCAGGGGCCAATGCTGGTGCCGAACCAGGCATCGTTGGAGACGGTCAGCAGGAAGTCGGTATCGGCATTGACGTTGCGGCGCACCTCCTCCGGGAAGATGATCTCGTAGCAGATGGCGGCGGCGAACTTGAGCCCCTTGGCGATCAGGTTTGGCTGCACTTCGTCACCCCGGCTGAAGGAGGACATCGGCAGGTTGAAGAAGGGGGCGATGGGGCGCAGCAGATCTTCAAACGGCACGAACTCGCCGATGGGCAGCAGGTGGTACTTGTTGTAGCGGTTGGAGTGGTTGTAGAAGTAGGACTCCTTGCCATCCGCATCCTGCACCCCCATGCCGAGCACGGTATTGTAGAAGCGCTGTTGCTGCTCGTCGTAGTGAATAATCCCAGCCAGCAGGCCGGTATCGTTCACCTTCATCGCCTTGTCCAGATTCTCCAGATAGGGGCCCATCGCCTTCTCGATGGCCGGGATCGCCGACTCCGGCCAGATGATGATGTCAGCATCCTGATTCTCGCGGCTCAAGTCCTGATAGGTGCGCACCGTGGGGGCCAGCGCCTCCGGATCCCACTTGAGGGACTGGGCGATATTGCCCTGCACCAGTGCCACCTTGACCGGTTCGCCACGGGTCACCCAGTTGAGTTGCATCAGGCCGTTAGCACCGGCAACCAGCAGGGCGGGCACCGCCAGCCAGAGCGGGGAGCGGGATTTCCACACCTGCCAGATGGCGGAGGCAGAGAGCAACAGGGCGAGGGTGATGCCCTGCACCCCAAGGATTGGGGCGAAGCCCCTGAGCGGGCCGTCGATCTGGCTGTAGCCAAACCAGAGCCAGGGGAAGCCGGTCATTACCCAGCCACGCAGCCAGTCCGCCAGCAGCCAGAGTGTCGGGAAGGCGAGCAGCCAGCGGCTCCAGTGACGGCCGCCAAAGAAGCGGGCAAAGACCCAGCAGGCGAGCGTCGGGTAGAGCGCCAGATAGGCGGAGAGCCCGGCCAGCAGTACGAAGGCCATCGGCAGCGGGATGCCGCCAAATTCAGTCATGCTGACGTGGATCCACCATAGCCCCGGCAAAAAGAGTCCCATGGCGTAGCCAAAGCCACGCCAGGCGGCCTGCTTTGGCGTGGCTTTGTCCAGCAGGGCGTAGAGGCCCAGCAGGGAGGGGATCACCAGCGGCCAGTAGCCAAAGGGAGAGAAAGCCAATATAGCGATGGCACCACTGGCCAGTGCGCCGAGGCTCAACAGGATTTTGGACGTAACGGGGGATAATCTCACGGGCGATGGTGCTCGTCTTGGTCTGAAACTGGGTCGAATGGCCGGTATCTTAACCTGTAAGCGGGGCAACGGCGAGCCTCGATGCCGGTGGCAGAGAGCACAACGCCCCGAGGTCGGGGCGTTGTTTCACACATTGAGCGGATCTGCTTATTGCGGCTCGGATTGCGCCGCCGCGTGGTGCTCGGGGATCTTCACCTGCAACTGCTGCAGACGACGCCGGTCGGCATGCATCACCTTGAACAGGTAGCCGTCCAGCTCGATCTCCTCGCCCTTCTTGGGCAGATGACTGAAGGCGTGCATCACCAGACCACCCACAGTATCCACCTCTTCATCGCTGAACTGGGTGCCGAAGAAGTCGTTGAAATCCTCGATCTCGGTAAGGGCACTAACCGAGAAGACCCGTTTGCTGATGCGGCGGATCTCGTCCGGCTCATCCTCGATGTCATCGAATTCGTCATCTATCTCGCCGACGATAAGCTCGAGAATGTCTTCAATGGTCACCAGACCGGAGACGCCACCAAATTCGTCGACCACGATGGCCATGTGGTAGCGCTCTTCACGGAACTCCTTGAGCAGACGGTCAACCCGTTTGCTTTCCGGCACGATCACCGTGGGGCGCAAGATTTTCTCGAGCTGCAGCGGCTCGCTGGCGTGATGGCCGCCAAACCCGAAGGGGAGCAGATCCTTGGCGAGCAGAATGCCCTCCACATGATCCTTGTCCTCGTTGATCACCGGGAAGCGGGAGTGGCCGGACTCGATGATCACCGGCAGGATTGCATCTACCGGTTGGGACTTCTCGATGGTCACCATCTGGGAGCGGGGGATCATGATATCGCGCACGCGAAGATCGGCGATCTCCAGCACCCCCTCGATCATGTCCTTGGTGTCCTGATCGATGAGGTCGCGCTCTTCGGCATCGGCTATCACGTCTACCAAATCATTGCGGTCTTTTGGCTCGCCCTGGAAGAGTTGGCTGAGTTTGTCGAGCCAGGTTTTCTTCGGCGAGCCGGTACTAGGGTGATCGTCGGTCATTTTCTCTCTTGGTTACTCGTATGAACACACTTGAAATAGTTCGGGTTATATAAGGATGGTCATCTGCTGTTTCAAGACGATGACCGTCCGGCGTTTTACTCTTCGTCGTTCAGATAAGGATCGGCAAAACCGAGCTCCTGCATGATGTCGCGCTCAAGCGCTTCCATCTCTTCGGCTTCCTCATCCTCGATATGGTCATAACCTAGCAGATGCAGACTGCCGTGCACAACCATGTGGGCCCAGTGGGCCATGAGGGGCTTGCCCTGCTCCTCGGCCTCGCGCTCTACCACCTGACGGCAGATCACCAGATCGCCGAGCAGCGGCAGCTCCAGACCGGGTGGCGCCTCGAACGGGAAGGAGAGCACGTTGGTGGGCTTGTCCTTGCCGCGATAGGTGAGGTTGAGCTCGTTGCTCTCCGCCTCGTCGACGATACGCACCGTTACTTCTGCCTCCTGCTGGAAGCCGAGAATGGTGCCGTCGAGCCAGCCTTGCAGTTGGGCTTCGGTGGGCAGGCCATCAGTGCTGGCACTGGCCAGCTGCAGATCCAGGGTTACGCTCATTGCTCGCTCTCTTTGCTGGCGTTTGTTTGGCCGGCCACCTTCTCGGCGGCCTGTTTGGCATCGAATGCCTCGTAAGCCTGCACGATGCGGGCCACCACCGGGTGGCGCACCACGTCTTTGGACTCGAAGAAGTTGAACGACAGACCATCGACCCCTGGCAGCACTTCCAGCGCGTGACGCAGGCCGGATTTGGCGTTGCGCGGCAGGTCTACCTGGGTGATGTCACCGGTGACCACTGCCTTGGAGTTGAAGCCGATGCGGGTGAGGAACATCTTCATCTGCTCGGTGGTGGTGTTCTGGGCCTCATCGAGAATGATAAAGGCGTCATTGAGGGTTCTTCCGCGCATATAGGCGAGCGGCGCCACTTCGATGATGTTGCGCTCCATCAGCTTCTCGACCCGCTCAAAGCCCAGCATCTCGAACAGGGCGTCGTAGAGCGGGCGCAGGTAAGGATCTACCTTCTGGGAGAGATCCCCGGGCAGGAAGCCGAGCTTCTCACCCGCTTCCACCGCCGGACGGGTCAGCAGAATGCGGCGAATTTCCTGACGCTCCAGCGCATCCACCGCCGCTGCGACCGCCAGATAGGTCTTGCCGGTACCGGCCGGGCCTATGCCGAAGCAGATGTCGTGGCGCACGATATTGGCAATGTACTGAGCCTGATTGGGGCTGCGTGGCTTGATGAGACCGCGCTTGGTCTTGACCGTCACCTCCTTGCCATAGGGGATGCTCGGCGCCGGTTCGTCATCCTGCTCCAGCACCCGCGACTCCTGAATGGCCAGATGGACCATGTCGGGGGTGATGTCGGTCACCTTGCCACCCTTGAGGGGCTGGGTTTCCACATAGAGGTGCTTGAGGATGACGGCGGCGGCATCCAGCTGGGCCGGTTTGCCCACCAGCTGGAAGTGGCTGTCACGGTAGCTGATCTCGACGCCGAGGCGGCGCTCCAGCTGCTTGATATTGTCATCGAAGGGGCCGCACAGGCTGGCAAGGCGCTGGTTGTCGGCGGGCTCCAGATGCAGATTCAGGGTCGAGATGTGTCGGCTCAAAATATCCTCGTCTCAAGGCGCTCCCCATCCGCCGGGCGAATGGGGAGGAGGGGATTAATGGGGTGTGAAGGCGGCCACGCCCAGCTCGTCCGGTACGTTATCCGGGCGACGGGCTAGGATTTCGCTCGGTGCTGTGGCGATCCGCAGGTTCATCTCGCTCTCGCCGCGGATGAACTTGCCGCGCAGGGAGTTGGGACGCACCTCGGTGATCTCCACGTCGGCAAAGCCGCCGATCAGGGTGTGCTGGCCTTCGAAGTTGACCACCCGGTTGTTCTCGGTGCGGCCACACAGCTGCATCGGGTCGAGCTTGGAGGGCCCTTCCACCAGGATGCGCTGGGTGGTGCCCAGCATGGCGCGGCCAATCTGCATCGCCTGGTTGTTGATGACGTGCTGCAAGCGGGCCAGACGGGCTTTCTTCACTTCCATGTCGACATCGTCGGGCATGTCGGCGGCCGGGGTGCCCGGGCGCGGACTGAAGATGAAGCTGAAGCTCATGTCGAAACCCACATCCTCGATCAGCTTCATGGTCGCTTCAAAGTCTTCGTCCGTCTCGTTCGGGAAGCCAACGATGAAGTCGGAGCTGATGGTGATGTCGGGACGGGCGGCACGCAGGCGACGGATCTTGGATTTGTACTCCAGGATGGTGTGCGGGCGCTTCATCATGGTCAGAATACGGTCGGAGCCGCTCTGCACCGGCAGGTGCAGGAAGCTGACCACTTCCGGGGTATCTTTGTAGACTTCGATGATGTCGTCGGTGAACTCGATCGGGTGGCTGGTGGTGTAGCGAATGCGATCGATACCGTCGATGGCGGCCACCAGACGCAGCAACTCGGCGAAGGTGCAGATGCCGCCATCAAAGGTCGGGCCGCGGTAGGCGTTGACGTTCTGGCCGAGCAGGTTCACTTCGCGCACGCCCTGCTGGGCGAGCTGGGCGATTTCGTAGAGCACGTCGTCCAGCGGTCGGCTCACCTCTTCACCGCGGGTGTAGGGCACCACGCAGTAAGTACAGTATTTGGAGCAGCCTTCCATGATGGAGACGAACGCGGTAGCCCCTTCGGCGCGCGGTTCGGGCAGGCTGTCGAATTTTTCGATCTCGGGGAAGGCGATATCAACCTGGGCACCACGGCCCTCTTGCACTTCCTTGATCATGGTGGGCAGGCGATGCAGGGTCTGCGGGCCGAACACGATATCCACATAGGGAGCGCGTTGGCGAATCGCATCGCCCTCCTGAGAGGCAACGCAGCCACCCACGCCGATCACCAGACCGGGCTTTTTGGCCTTGAGCTTTTTCCAGCGTCCCAGCTGGTGGAACACCTTCTCCTGCGCTTTTTCGCGGATGGAGCAGGTATTGAGCAGCAAGACATCTGCCTCTTCGGGCTCTTCGGTAAGCGTGTAGCCATTGCTGGCATCCAACAGGTCGGCCATTTTGGACGAGTCATACTCGTTCATCTGGCAACCCCAGGTTTTAATGTGAAGTTTCTTGCTCATTGCTTCTCTTGACTTGTTTTGAAATCGGCATGGTCAAAGGACCGCGCATTTTACTCCGCAATCTGGATACTGCCTAGCTAATATCCAGCTGGCAATGGTGCTCACCCGATACCTGTTGCCAGCAAGCTCAATAAGCTTTCTCCTTGATTTGACGCAGCAATTCCCCGTTTGTCTCACTGTTTATCAGTCGCCCTTGCGCTATCATGCAGCCATCCGGTTCACGTCCGGGCGCTGTCGCCGGACGCACCCTTTCAGGAATACATGTATGGAACAGTGTGATATCGCCATCGTCGGCGCCGGCATGGTGGGCGCCGCCACCGCCTGTCTGCTTGCGGCTCAGGGTCTCTCGGTGCGGGTCATCGAGACCCAACTGCCGGAGCATTACGCGCCGGAGCAGCCGCTGGATCTGCGGGTCTCCGCCATCAGTCAGGCCTCGGTGGCGCTGCTGGAGCAGGCCGGTGCCTGGCACCATCTGCAGCAGATGCGGCTCTGCCCCTATCGCCGGCTGGAGACCTGGGAGCTGGATGGCTTTGCCACCCGCTTCAATGCCGCCGATCTCGGTCTGCCCCAGCTTGGCTACATCATCGAAAACCGGCTCGTGCAGCTCGCCCTGCTCAAGCGGATGGAAGAGTTTCCTACCATCCAGACCCACACCCCGGCGGCTGTGACCAGCCTGCGCCAGAGTGCGGATGAAGCTGTGCTGACTCTGGATGACGGCTCCGAGCTGGCCGCGCGCTGGGTGCTGGCTTGCGACGGCGCCGAATCCCACACCCGCAAGCTGGCGGGTATCGGCGTATCGCGCTTCGAGTACCGCCAGCACTGCATGCTGATCAATATCGACACCGATTTTGCGCAGGAAGATATCACCTGGCAGCAGTTCACCCCGAGCGGCCCGCGCGCCTTCCTGCCATTACCAGGCCAGCACGGCTCTCTGGTGTGGTATGACAGCCCGGCCCGGATCCGCGCTCTGGCGGCCATGAGCAACGAAGGGCTTGCCGCCGAAGTGCGCCGCCACTTCCCGAGTCGGCTCGGCGGGTTCACCGTCACCGGCAAGGGGAGCTTCCCGCTGGTGCGCCGCCACGCCAACGACTATCACGTCGGTCGGGTGGTGCTGCTTGGCGATGCTGCCCACACCATCAACCCGCTGGCGGGGCAGGGGGTCAACCTCGGCTTCAAGGATGTCGCCTGCTGGGTCGACTTGCTGCAAGGTGCTGGCGCTGACTGGCATCAACTTGTGCTGGCCGAGCGCTACGAGCGGCGCCGTCGTCCCGACAACCTGCTGATGCAGTCGGGGATGGATCTCTTCTACGGGGTGTTCAGCAACGAGATTGGCCCGCTCAAGCTGGCCCGTAATCTGGCCCTCAATCTGGCGGATAAAGCTGGCCCCTTAAAGGAGATGGCGCTGCGATATGCACTGGGGCTGGTTTGACAGATAGAAACCAGATAGCACGGGCTGAATGCGCTAAGGAGCAAAGGTGATGAACAAGGCACTGCTGGTGATCGATTTTATCAACGATATTGCCCACCCCGACGGGCGCATTGCCGCCTCCGCAGCCCATGTGCTGGAGCAGGATGCCATCGCGCATGCCAATCAGGCGCTGGCCCATGCCCGCGCCAACGGCTGGCTGGTAGTGCTGATCAAGGTGGGCTTTGACGGCGGCTATCAGCTGCAGCCCAAGGGGTCTCCCATGTTTGGTCGCGCTCACCAGTTGGGGGCGCTCTCCTTGGCTGACAGCGGCACCGACTTTCATCCGGATCTGGATGTGCAGCCCGGCGATCTGGTGCTGACCAAGCCCAGGGTCAGCTCCTTCTATGGCACGGCGCTGGAGCCTGCGCTGCGGGCCAATCACATCGACCACCTCTATCTGTGCGGGGTGAGCACCAGCTGGGCCATTCAGGCGGCAGCGCGGGATGGTCACGATCGCGACTACGCCATCACCATTCTGGATGATGCCTGCGCCGCCGCAGATGCCACCGAGCATCACACCTCGCTGCGGATGCTGGGTCGCATCGCCGAGATCATCAAGGTGTCCCAGCTGGCTTGATCCTTAACGCAGGCTGCGCCCGATCACCGTGTTGAGATTGACTCTGCAGATCCCTGTTGGGCCGCTGCGCTTTTGGGCAACATGATTGTCGGGCAAGATAGTGCTCACATGGATAACAACAAGGATGGACAGATGCGTTATCAGGGACGGATCGCGAGCTGGAACGAGGCGCGCGGCTTTGGATTTATTACGCCGGAGCAAAATGGCGCCGAGCAGGCAATCAATGGAGCACGCAGTGCAGGGCTGTTTGTGCATGTTACGGCGCTGCAATCAGATGGCCGAGTGCCAGAGCCGGGGGAGCGTGTCACCTATCTGATCGGCAGTGGCCAAGATGGCAAACCGAGGGCGTTACAGGTCTTTTTCCCCGATCGCCCGCTCACGTTGGCGGGTGTTGTGCCGTCGGTCGCACCATCAGCAGCAAGATCAGCCGCATCATCGGCGGCGCCTGCATTTCGGGCGGCAAGTCAGCCGCCAAGACCCACTTCTACCAGAGAGCGGAGTAACCCCTATCGACGTCTCAAGAGCAGCTGGAGTGGTAAATTGCTCCCCCTGTTGCTGCTCGTCGGCCTCTTTTCCATCTATTCCCGCTTCTTTGCCAATTTGTCGCCCGCATCGCCAGTTACTCAAGAGGAGGTTAGTTCCATCTTCAGTACGCCACAGGCAGCGACCTTTACTCGCCAGTGTGATGGTCGGCAGCATTGCTCCCAGATGACCTCCTGCGAGGAGGCAACCTGGTTTTTACAAAACTGCCCTGGTACCAAGATGGATGGAGAAGGAGATGGCATCCCCTGTGAAGATCAGTGGTGTGTTAATTGAAATGCTTTGATTCACAAAGGCCCGATTAATTCATCTCGATTGCTGAGCGCTATCTTCTCCTGGTTCCGTCTGCGGGAGTTTTTGGCTGGGTCAGCGATCGATTGTGGCTGGGTGCGGTGCGGGATGGGGATCGAGGACCAGCTGCACGAAGCGATCGCGGATCGGGTCGGCAAAGGCGGGGTTCCACACCAGACTTATCTCCCACTCGGAACAGGGGCCAAAGAGGGGATAGAGGGTGACGTCCGGGCCCGCGATAAAGCTGACGCTGTGCGGCAGGATTGCATTACCTATGCCTGCCGCAACCAATGCCACCAGAGTCTGAATATCCTCTGCCTCTTGAACCATGCCGGTCAGCCGGTTGGCGCCGAGAAACCCGGCGATCTGCCGGGTTAGGCCGGGACAACGGTAGCCCACCATCTGCAACAGGGGTTGACTGGTCAGTGCCTGCTGGACGTCAAACGATGACGGATCTGGCTGGGTCATCCGGGTTGGCACCGCCAGTACCAGCCGGTCGGTCAGCAGCCGATGCTCCTGCAACAGCGGAGTCTCTGGCCGACGCATAAAACCAAGTTGCAACTGGCCGGAGAGCAGCTGCTCCTGCTGGATGGCGGAGGGCATATCCTGCAGATGGACCATTACGTCCGCGACCTGTTGTTTGAAACGGGCCACCAGCGAGGGGGCCAGCGCAAAGCTCGATAGTCCAAAGCCAATCTTGAGCCGACCGGCGACCCCGCTCGCCACCGCCAGAGCATGGCTCTCGAACTCCCGCCCATGCTCGACCAGTGCTCTCGCCTGGTTGAGCAACTGGGCGCCGAGCGCCGTCAGCTCGGCACCGTGGCGGCCCCGCTTGAACAGGGTGCTGCCGAGAGTCTGCTCCAGCCCCTGGATCTGCTTGGTGAGGGCCGGCTGGGTAATGAAGAGGCGGCTGGCCGCTTCCCGGTAGTTGGCGGTCTCGGCCAGCGTCACAAACGCCTGTAGTTGCCTCAAGTCAAATTTCATTCCAATTGGTTATCCAAAGTGGCTATTTATTGATTATAAATTATCTAATCGCCTTGTTCTAATGGCTCGGCAAGGGGGGAATCGCCCTCCTCTGAACCGGAACAAGGAGCCATATCATGTCTACCCAGCGCTATCTCTTTTTGATCAAGGGCACCCTGGTGCTGGCCCAGCCATTGGCGGCCCCGGAGACTGGGGAGCTGCTCGCCAGCCTGCTGCAACAGGGTTTTGTGGTCGGCCCCTTGCAAGTGTGGGCTGGCAGTGCCGAGCAGGCGCTGACCTGTTACGAGCGGGCAGCCCAGCAGCAGGCCTTTGCCGATGCACTTTCTGGCGCTGCCCTCGAGCCTGCCGGTGATCCGGCATGAGTTCCGCCACGCACTCACTCACCCTGTCGGTATCCGCCCTGCTGTTCGATATGGATGGCACCCTGGTCTGCTCGACCGGCGATGTGGAGCAGGTATGGCGGCTCTGGTGTCGTGAACATCTGCGCGATCCCGAGCCGGTGTTGGCGATGTGTCACGGTATGCGTTCGCGCGAGGTGATCCGGTCGCTGGCTCCGCAACTGGATGTGGAGCGAGAGGTCGCGCGGCTTGATGAGTTGGAGATGCTGCATACCGGCGGCGACGCCATCGCAGGAGCTGGCGAGTTGCTGCGCCACCTGCCGCCACAGCATTGGGCCATCGTGACCTCCGCTGGTGAGCGGGTTGCCCGCCATCGCCTGAATTGTGCCGGTTTGCCGCTGCCGGCCGTGTTGGTGGGAGCCGAAGCGGTGATCAATGGCAAACCCGATCCCGAGCCCTATCTGCTGGGCGCTGTACGGCTTGGCGTGCCACCCGCTCGCTGTCTGGTATTTGAGGATGCCCCGGCCGGTATTGAGAGCGCCCTGCGTGCAGGCTGCGCCGTGGTACAGGTGGGGGGCGATGCACCGCTCAACCCTGCGGTGGTGGCGGTGATCCGCGACTGGCGCGAGGTGAGAGTGGTGTCAGGGAAAGGCGAGTCCTTGCTGGTGATGCTGTCGATGCAGGGCGCCAACCAAGAATGACGGCACGAGAGCTCTGGGAGTTGAATTAGGGGGCTGAGCCTGATGGCTGGCGGTCAGTTACTCAGGCGCATGTGGCTCTTGGTCGCAAAAGTTATAGACGATCCCCACCGATTATCTTCCGGGCGTTTACATGCAGTGGGTTCACTTTCAACCGGAGGTAAAAAACCGTCTGCAGGCGACCGGATTGATCGCCTGCAGATGGAGCTGGTTTAGCTGAACAGCAGGTAGGAGAGGGTCATGCAGCAGATGATGCCCGAGATGATGGGCACCGAGGTGCGCTTGATGATCTCGATGGGATTGCTGCCGGTGATCGAGGCGATGACGATGATCACCGCGGCGACCGGCGACATGGATCGGATCAGGTTGGCAGTGAGCTGCATCGGCAGGGCCACCGCGACACTGTTGACGCCGACCTTCTCAGTGATCTCGGGAATGATGTTGATAAAGGAGTAGAAGACTGCCAGCCCACTGCCGCTGATAAAGCCGATCAGCGCCGCCGTACCGGAGAAGAATAACATCAAGATGGAGCCGACGCCGTCGATGTGTTTCACGCTATCGACCAGGGTATCGATGATGCCGATGGCTTTCAGTCCCTCCACCAGCATGCTGGCCGCTACTATGAGCGAGACCACCTGAGCCAGACCCGTCCCCATGCCGGTGAAGAAGATGGCGAACTCCTTGCTGGTCTCCTTGATATTGCCTTTGCGCAAGAGTTCTACCCCTATGGTGAGCAGCAGGCAGACGAAGGTGATCTCCACCAGCCCTAGGGAGATATGGGTGAAGCAGATGCCGAACAGCAGTACCAGCACCAGCGGCAGTACAGGGAAGAGGCCGTAGTAGGCGGGTGACAAGCCGGTGGGCACGGCGAGCGATTCCTCTTTTTCCTCTAGTCCGCTGCGCGACTGCTGCCGCTTGTCCATCGCCTTCTGCCAGAAGTAGTGCACCACTGCCATCAACGCCAGTGTCGGCAGCGAGATGGGGGCGTGGTAGGAGACGATGTACTCCACCAGCGGGATGCCCAGCTTCTGGGCGGCCAGCACGTTATCGGCCCCCAGCGGGCTGGGCATGATGGTGGCAGTGGTGGCAATGACGGCCCCCGCGGTGAGGGAGGACATGTTCGATGCCTTCAGTACCGGATAGAGGGTCGCCATCAGCAACACTGCCAGACTGGCAGCGCTTGGCACCACCAGCGAGAGCAGATTGCCCAAGAGGAAAATCACCGGCACCAGCAGGTAGGGGGAGCGGATGCGACTCAAGGGGCGGGTCAGCAGCATCACGGTGACGTCGTTGGCGCCGATGTGGCTCATGTAGCTGGAGAAGCCGAACAGCACCATGATGGTGAGGCCGACATTGCCCATCTGGCTGATGAAGATCTGCTTGATCTGGACGAAGGGATCAAGCCAGCTGAGGCCGCTGCTCTGCGCCGCAGGCAGCAGGGGGTGGCCCAGTCCGACGGCGGCAAACATCAGCAGCAGCCCGGCGCCAAACAGCACTATCTTGGCATCGTAGTTTTTGGCGATGAGATAGCCGCAGATGACCAGGATCAGGGTGCTGACAATTATTTCCAGCATGTTTCCAACACTCTCTTCTTGATGTGAATGGGCCAGCGGGCTGGCGGTTCGGGATCAGATGGCGCGGGCAAGGGTCTCCATGCACCAGGCCCTGAATCCGGGCACGTCGATATCGAGACACACCTCGGCGTTGGGCGGGCGTTTGAGCCGGTTGTTGATATCCACCGAGGTGGTGCCGAGGGTGTGCTCACCCCGGGTCTCGATGGCCACATGGCAGGCCCGGGTGATAAAGAGATCGGGGCGCACCAGATAGGCAATGGCGCAGAGATCGTGCATCTTGAGCCCGGTCTGCATACTGCCGCCGCGATAGTGGCCGAACAGGGCGTGGAGCATGGCGCCGGTGCGGTTGAGGGCGGGCAGCGCCGCAATCATCTCGCCGGTCAGGGTGGCCCGGCTGGTGACATCGAGTCCGCACATCACGATGGGCAGACCGCTGCTGAAGACGATGTGAGCCGCCTCCGGATCCACGTAGATATTGAACTCGGCATTGGGGGTGTGGTTGCCCCGACCGGCCGAGCCGCCCATCAACACGATCCGCGCGATCTTCTCCCGACACTCGGGGTGCAGGGTGAGCAGCAGGGCGATATTGGTCAGCGGCCCGATGGGCACCAGCGTCATGGATTGTTCGCTGGCGAGCAGGGTGCCCTTCATGGCTTCGACGGCATGCTCCGGTATCGGCTGTTGCCCGGGCTCGGCAAACTCGTAACCATCGAGGCCGGAGTGGCCATGGATATGGCTGGCATTGTCGAGGGGGCGCACGAGGGGCTGGCTGGCCCCCTGTGCCACCGGCACCTCTTGGCCGAAAAAGTGCAGCAGGCGCAGGGCGTTGCGGGTGGTCTTGCTGACATCGACGTTGCCGGCGACCGTGGTGATGAGCGCCAGCTCGATCCCGGGGTGAAACAGGGCGGCGGCGATGGCAACGGCATCGTCGATGCCGGGGTCGGTATCCAGAATAATGGCGACAGGGTTCACGCTGTTCTCCTCGAGGTTAATCGGCTTGGCTGGCATCGTGGGGCCAGCAGCAGATAAAGGGGTCGACAATCTCGCGGGTCAGGCCATCGGTGAGGCCGAGATCGGTCAGATGGGGCCCCGCATTGCAGGCAAGGCCGGTTCCCTCGATGGCCTTGAAGACACGGTAGGGGGGCTCCCACTCCACCACCTTGCCGCTCACTTCGCGCAGAGCGTGGAAGCTGGCGGCCAGCTCGCTGGCCGGCAGGTCGGAGAGCATGCCGGCGATGGGCATGGCAACGTGGGCCAGCACCTCACCCTGCTGGACGACCGCCATGCCGCCCCCGCTGGTGATCAGAGTGTTGGCGGCCAGCATCATCTCTTGCGGGTCGCGCCCCAGCACCACCAGATTGTGGGAGTCGTGGGAGTAGCTGGTGGCGATGGCCCCTTGCAGCTCGCCCCACCCCTCCAGCAGCGCCAGCCGGGTGCCCGCCTGATGGCGGCCATGGCGGTGTTGCACCGAGATGAGGCTAAATCCCGCAGGCACGATGACCTGACCATCCCGAACCTCAACCTCGGTTTCACTCCACTGGGTGAAGCGAGCCCCCTTGATGGTCTTTAAGCGGGCCCGACCCGCAGTCAGCCCGGGCACCCGGATGATGAACTCCTCCAGCGTGCGCAGGGGGATCTGCATGGTATCGCGTGGCGCCTGACAACCTGCGACAGGCTCGGAGGGGCTGAGAATGGCGCCATGGCGGGCGACCCGCTGGCCACCGCTGTAGACCCAGATCGGGTTGAGATCGGTGAGGTTGTCGAACACCACCAGATCGGCGCAGCGGCCGGCGGCAACCAGCCCCAGATCGTTGCGCTGCAGCCGGATGGCGGCATTGAGGGTGGCCATTCGCAGCACATCGGGCACCGCCAGCCCGAGTTCAGCCAGCAGCTTGACCAGCGCAATCATGCCCCCTTTCTCCAGCAGCATGTCGGGCGGCACATCGTCGGTACAGAGGGTGATTTGGGAGGAGAGGTGGGGCAGCTGTTTCAGCGCCGCGACGATCTCCGGCAGCAGGTAGGGGTGGGAGCCGCGCAGCTGCAGGGTGAGCCCGGCCCGCAATTTTTCCAGCGCATCGGCAGCCGAGGTGAGTTCGTGATCCGAGCTGACCCCGGCAGCCAGATAGGCTTGCAGCCGGTGACCAGTGAGGCCCCGGGCGTGTCCCTCAATCAGGGCATTGCGTTGCAAACCGGCGTGCAGAATGCCGGTCATCCGCTCGCTGCCGCCCAGCACCCCCTGCATGTCCATCACCTCGGCGATTCCCGCCACCTCCGGCCACTCCAGCATGGTGGCCATCTCGGGGCCGTGGAAGTCGGCGCCCGACATCTCGAGACCCGGCGTCGAGGGAACGCTGGAGGGGGCGGCGCAGATGACCCGCAGCGGCAGATTGCGGCTGGCGTCGATGGCGTAGCGCACCCCCGCCAGCCCGAGTACATTGGCCAGTTCGTGGGGATCCCAGAAGATGGTGGTGGTGCCCTGTGCGACCACCACATCGGCGTAGCGCTCCGGCGTCAGGTGGGAGCTCTCCACATGGACATGGCTGTCGATAAGACCGGGCGAGAGATAGGCGCCGGCCAGATCGTGGGTCTCGCGTGCCTGCTGGAAGGAGCCGACCGGATGGACGCTGGCGATCAGCGGGCCGACCAGCCCCACGTCGACGGGGCGGATCTCGCCGGTCACCATGTCGATCAGGTTGGCGTTGGTCAGCAGCAGATCGAAGGGGGCTTCGCCGAGGGCAGCCTGCACGACGCGGCGGCGCAAGTTGAGGGATGCATCTTGTTCACACATGAAGGAGATGGCCTGACAAGGGGAATAATGGGCCCACTTTAGGGAGGGGATTGGTCCGTGCATAGCGCAAAGAATTTATAACTGGATAAGAAAGGGTTATGCTGCTGCAAACGTTTTTCTCCGGTTGTCGATTTCATGTCCGAACCTTGGCGCCGTCTGCCTGCGCTCTCTCTGAAGCAGATCCAGTATTTTGTCACGCTGGCCCAGCTGCGCCACTTCACCGAAACGGCCAATCAGATGGCCATCAGCCAGCCCGCCCTGAGCAGTGCCCTGCGCCAGATTGAATCTGTACTAGGCGGCAAACTGTTTCACCGCACCGCGCAGGCGGTCACCCTGACCGAACAGGGGGAGGCGATCCTGCCCCACGCCAAGGGGCTGCTCAATGTGGCCCACGCCGCTTTTGCCGATATGCAGCAGGTGATGGTCGAAGGGGGCGATGGCACCCTGCGCATCGGTCTGATCCCGTCGGCCTGCACCCTGATGTTTCCGCTGGCGGCCGCCCGTCTGCAGCAGCAGTTTCCGGGCTTGCTGGTCGAGTTTCAGGATCACACCAACGACGGTCTGTTGCAGGCGCTGGCCGAGGGGTCTCTGGATGCGGGGATTGGCGTGCTGGATGGCGAGTTGCCCGACTCGCTGGAGGTGACGCCGCTGCTGGACGATGCGCTGGTGGCGGTGATCAACCGGCAGGATCCGCTGGCAGGGGAAGAGGCCATCAGCTGGCATGAGCTGACCCGCCGCGACATCGCCCTTTTTGCCAGAGGCAACGTCAGCCGGCAGGTCAACGGACTGGCCCAGAGCCAGTTGCCCGGGCTCAAGCCCAGATACACCACAGATTATGTCGAGACGCTTTACGGCTTGGTGCGCTCAGGGTTGGCAGTTGCTATCCTGCCCGGACTCTATGCCGCGAACCTGCGCGATCCCCAGCTGAAAGTCGTGGCGCTGCACGAGCCAGTGCTGAGTCGAACCCTGGCGCTGATGTGGGCGAAAGGACTCTCCCGATCAACTCGCATCGACGAAGGGCGAGCCCTGCTGCGCGCCACCATTATCGAACAGCTAAGTAGTCAGCACGGCTGAGGCTGGCACGAGGTGAAGGTGGAACCTGGAGAGACATCCCTGCTGGTGACGCTGCCCGCCTGAGCTGTGGTGCGAGTGCGTGACGACCGCAGATTGCGGTATGAACCATCGCTATCCGAACTCTTGATGTCGCAATAAAAACGCCCCCGAGATGCGGGGGCGTTTTGCTATCTGGCCGTTATTTGAAAACGCGGAAACGGGTGGCATCGTCGATGAAGGTCTTGTCGCCGGCCGGTTGCTGGATGCTGCCAAAGGGCATCTGGGCACGCAGCAGCCAGCTGGCTGGCAGGTTCCACTCCTTGCGTACCGCCTCGTCGATGAGGGGGTTGTAGTGTTGCAGGGAGGCGCCGATCTTCTCCTGGGCCAGGGTGGTCCAGACCGCAAACTGGGCGATGCCGGTGGCATGTTCCGACCAGATGGGGAAGTTGTCTGCATAGAGGGCAAACTTTTGCTGCAGATCCTTGATGACGTCGGTGTCTTCGAAGAACAGCACAGTGCCGAAACCTGCGCGGAAGCTGCCATCCACCTTGGCCTCACTCTGGGCGTAGGCCTCCGGCGGCACGATCTTTTTCAGCTCGGCTTTGACGATATCCCACAGCTTATGGTGCTGGGCGCCAAACAGGATGACGGCGCGGGAGCTCTGGGAATTGAAGGAGGAGGGGCTGTGCCTGATGGCATCCTGGATCAGGGCCGTCAGTTGTTCCGGTGTATGGGACACCTGGCTGCCCAGGGCATAGATGGTACGACGTGCTTTGATCTGTTCGATAAACGGACTGCTCATAACATCTCCTTGTTCTGCTTGGCGTTGCAGCCGGTGATGGACGGTTTGTCCAGCGCCGGCCGCGTCAGGTATAGACTATAACACCCGCAATGCAGAGCGGGGTTAACCCGGAGTAACTAGCGTTTTTCCTGTCAGTTGATATTCGTTTGCGAACCTTGATGTTTTGTTAGTATTGGAAATGTCATTAAAGGGGCGTTGAAGTGATATTAATCAATGATTCACTCTCCTTTCTCTCGCACAATCCCGCTATGTTTTCCCCTGTTCGGATGTCATGTGAGCCGCTCGTATCTCAACAAGCGTTACTATGTGCTGGCCCCCCTCTCCGCACTGCTTGGCTTGTTGATCCTGATCGTGACTATCATCATGGCCATTGCCAGCTATCTGCGGGATATCGACATGACGGTATCCGGCTTCGGTCACATGGCTTCCTCCGTTGAGGCGTCCTTGATCCACGAGATGGTGAAGGTCAATGAGCGGCAACTGGCAGTGCTGGAGGGCTCCCTAGACAAGGAGAAGATAGCCCGCGGCGAGCCGGCCGACTCTCCCATCTGGGCTATTGCCCATCAGATCAAGCCCGGCAACCACTATATCTACTTTTACAACCTGAAAGCGGATCGCATCGACAGTTACCCGGAGTGGCTCGCGCCCCCAGGTTATAAGGCAGCGCTGCGCCCCTGGTATCAGGTGACCGCCATGCCGGGCGACGAGCCCGTCTGGTTTGGCCCCTACCCTGAATACAATACTCAGGAGCTGATTCTCAGCCTGATCAAACGGGTGAGGGATGAGCAGGGGCAGTTGCTGGGTCTGCTGATGGTTGACATGTCATTCGACTCGCTGCAGCAGGCGCTGCAGCGCACGGTCGGTAGTAATCAGGCGGCACTCTATCTGACCTTGCGTGACACTGATCAGCTGGTAGTGGGCAGCAATATGGATCTGCTGGCGGCCAACACCATCAAGCAGCATCAGAATCAGCAGTGGCTCGGCCTGGATGTGCTGTGGCATGGGACGTATATCAAGCGCGAGCTGGCGGATATTGGTTGGGATCTCAACATCTATCTGCCGCCAGTACTGTTTCGTGACAGCCTCTACGATGCGTTGCAGATGGTGGTTTTTCCACTGCTCTCTCTGTTTGCCATCTGGTGTTGCAGCCTGAGTCTGCTGGTGCGGATCTTCCGCCAGGAGCAGGAGCTGGTGTCGGGCTCATTGACCGGCATCGTGCGCGATCTGGAGCGTTCAGCGCCTGTCAGTGAGCCCAAGACCTGGTTCGTGAGGCGTAGCCTGAACGAGATCGATCAGGTCAGGGCCAGTTTTCTCAAGGGGCAGGATGCGCTGTTGCGGGATCCCCTGACCGGTATCATGAACCGACGAGCCTTCGAGCAGCACAAGGCGGCACTGGAGCAGAGGGGGGCGTGCTTCTGGCTGCTGCTGTTTGATGTCGATCACTTCAAGGGGATCAACGACAGCCAGGGCCATGCCTTCGGCGATCAGGTGCTGTGTCGGGTGGCCAACTGTCTTGCTGATGTGCTGGGGGTGAGTACGGTTTACCGGATAGGTGGGGATGAATTTGCCGCTCTGCTGCAACAGCCACAGGATGAGTTGGCGGAGAAACTCGGTTGTCTGCTTGAACTGGTGCGTCAGCAACAGTGGCGTGAACACCATGGGCCGATCACCCTGAGTGCCGGCGGCGCCTGCCATTCTCCTGCCGCCGGCCCTATCTTCGAGCGGGCTGATGCTGCCCTCTACCGCAGCAAGGAGGCTGGCCGGAACTGCTGGCATCTGGCTGAAGGGGTGGCAGGGGCCCTTGACTGACAGCTTTTGTCCCAGCGCGCTGACTATTCGACAGGACGCGGCTGCCAGGTTATCGGTCACTTTGTCGTGACTGTCTGGTTCAATGTTAATTTTCACGTTTTAATTCAATAGGTTGATTCTACTCTTCCTGTGTTGGCTGTGACTGTACTGCCATTGACTGTCGCATCCCTGTTTTCTGCTGGCTGGCGAACCTGATAGCTCTTTGTATAGTGCTGCTGATTATTAATCAGGTTTGACAGGAGTATCCATGGATATGAGTACGCGTGGCATCGGTGCTCTGGCTCTGTTGGGGGCGTCATTGCTGGGCAGCACTGCGGCCCACGGTTCGGAAACTCTCAACACCATTCTTGGTGGCGGGGCGGGCGGGGTGGCGGGCTCCATGATCGGCAAGGAGTTGGGGGGAGATACCGGTGCGCTGGTAGGTGCGGCCATTGGCGGCGCAGCCGGTGGTGCGGCGACGGCCAACAAGGGCAACAAGAATGAAGCGGCCCTTGGCGGCGCGGTGGGGGCGCTGGGTGGTGCCGCCATCGGAAAGAGTGTCGGTGGCGATACCGGTCAGCTGATCGGCGCCGGGGTCGGCGGGGCGAGTGGTTCGGCCATCGGTGCCAAGAGCGGCGATGGCCACAAGAGCCAGGATCGCTATTACGATGATGACGATGATCATCACCATCACAAGCACCACAAGAAGTACAAAAAGCATAAGAAGCACAGATGGCACGACGACGATTGATGTGCGCTGAGTGAGTGCGAAAGATGCAAAACGGGGCCTGTTGGCCCCGTTGTGCATTGTGTGGTGACTCGCTCGTGCGGTTACACCAGCCGGTGCTGGCGGCGACCGGCGGCAAAGGCGTTGATGTTGTCGATCAGCTGGTCGGCCAGTCGCTGCATCGACTCTTCGCTGGCCCAGGCCACATGGGGGGTCAGAATGAAGTGAGGGTATTGCAGCGCCTTCATCAAGGGATGGTCGGTGGGCGGGGGTTCGACGCTCGCTACATCGAAACCGGCGCCACCTAGGCGGCCGTTGGCCAGCGCTTGCAGCAGCGCCTCCTCATCCACCAGCCCACCGCGGCCGACGTTGATCAGCAGGGCGCCCGGTTTCATCAGATCCAGCTCCCGCTCGCCAATCAGGTTGCGGGTGTAGGGGGTGAGCGGGCAGTGCAGGCTGATCACATCCGAACTTTGCAGCAACTCGTCGAGGGGCAAGCGATCCTCGTCGTGACTGGCGCCGACCTGGCTCTGGGCGTAACGCACTGTCATCCCCATCCCTTTGGCCCGCTCGCCGAGCGCCTGTCCGAGCGTCCCTTTGCCGATGATGCCAAGCTGTTTGCCGTGCAGATCCATGATGTTGTGGTCGAAGAAGCAGAACTGGCCGCTCTGTTGCCAGCGCCCCTCCAGCAGCGACTGGCGCCAGCAGAAGAGGTTGCGCGACAGGGCCAGCATCAGCGCCATGGCGTGCTCTGGCACCGAGGGGCCCGAGTAGTTGCGGATATTGCACACCCCAACGTTGGCGGCGCGGCACGCTTCCAGATCCACGTTGTCGCTGCCGGTTGCGGCCAGGGCGATGAGTTTGAGCTCCGGCAGCTGGGCCAGTTCGGCGGCGCCGATCCGTACTTTGTTGATGATGGCGATGCTGGCATCTTTGAGCCGTTCCACCACCTGTTCCGGGGTAGTACTTGGATAGCTCTGCCAGTGGTGGGGGAAGTCGGGGTGATGCAGGGTGATGCCCGCATCCAGGGTATCGCTGTCGAGAAACACAATCTGCTGCATGAGCCTTCCTGCCATTGTTCAGGTTCGAGAGGCCATGATGCCAAAGAGGATGCAGTTAGGGCCAGCCTGCCGCTGTGTCATGGCTGGGCTTTATCCGGCAGATGTGAGCTTGCGCGCTTTATTGCGCCACGCTAGCGGCCGGTTTAGAGCCAGCCCAGATGGTTGAGCCAGCCCTGAATGCGGGTGGGGGTCTCCTCCAGCTCAATCAGGGCGTAGGGGCGATAGTTGAGCTTGTTGCTGCGCCGGCTCTCGCTTTTGCGGGCCTCGGCGGCCAGCAGTGGCCAGCGACCGCCATCCTCCTGATAGAGGTCCAGAGTGGGGATGGCCGCCTGAGCCACCTGTTTGGCCAGGGTCTGGTTGCTCTGCTGGTTAGGGAAAAAACCATCGAGCAGCACCAGCGCGTCGGGGGCGGGCAACTGTTCGCTGGCGATGAGGTTGGCAGTCCAGGCGGCGCCGGTACCTTGCGCCAGGATCAGCTTGAAGCCCCCCTCCTGCAACTTGGCATCCGCCAGCTTGCTGATCCGCTCGGCAAACTGCTTGCGAAACTCATCGCTGTTTTTCGCTTTTTTCTCGGTGGCTGGGTCCAGTTCGGTCTGCTGGGGAGAGGGGAGCAGAAGCAGGGTATCAAAACCCAGTCGGCCGAGGGCGCGAGTCAGTTGCCAGAGCTGGCCGCTGCGCTGCCAGTCGGGCAGTAAAATGGCGAGCCCCAGATAGTTTTCACTGTCGTGTTTGGCGAACAGCACCGTCTGTTTGTCGATCTGGGTGGCATCGGGTAGCCCTTTCCAGTCGCTCGCTTGCCAATGGTCGAGGGGCAGTGGCTCGGCAACGGGGGGGGCGACCTCGCTCGCCTCTGCCCCATGGCCAGCCAGCAAGGTCAATAACAGCAGTGATAAGGATAATCTGGCCATAGTGTGCTCCCCCGATTATCTGGGTTAGCGGCTGCGGCGGGATTTTCTGAAGGCGGGCGGTGTGATGGCAACTTGGAGGCAATAAAAAAGCGAGCCGGTGGCTCGCTTTTTTGCAATCAATTCAAAGCGGTCAATTAGTTGACGCGACGCTTGAATTCGCCGGTGCGGGTATCGATTTCGATCTTGTCACCGATCTCTACGAAAGCGGCAACAGCCAGCTCGTAGGTAGTGCCTTTCAGACGGGCAGGCTTGGTCACTTTACCGGAGGTGTCGCCACGGGCAGCCGGTTCGGTGTACTCAACTTCGCGCACGATGGTGGTCGGCAGTTCTACGGAGATGGCTTTCTCGTTGTAGAAAGTCACTTCACACAGATCTTCCATGCCGTCTACCAGGTAGTTCAGCACGTCACCCAGGTTGTCTTTCTCTACGTCGTACTGGTTGTACTCGGTGTCCATAAAGACATACAGGGGATCGGAGAAGTAGGAGTAGGTGCACTCTTTACGTTCCAGCTGAACTACGTCCAGCTTGTCGTCGGCCTTGAAGACGGTCTCGGTAGCGCTGCCGTTCAGCAGGCCCTTCAGCTTCATTTTGACCACGGCGGAGTTACGGCCGGATTTGTTGAATTCAGCCTTCTGAACCACCATCGGCTCGGTGCCGATCATGACTACGTTACCAGCGCGGATTTCCTGTGCGGTTTTCATGTAAAAAATTCCTGTTCGTGAAACGGACGGATAAAAACTGCCAGATTATATACGGCTTTCTAAAAATTTCACCAACCGTGTGACGAGATCCCCATCCCGGAGCAACTTCTTTGACCAGCTTCGCCCATGTTGCTGCCAAATGGCGCTATATCGGGGCCATTGGGCCCAAAGTTCGCCGCAATCTTCGCCACAGTTGAGGGCCAGATTAAAGCGGTGCAGCCATTGAGCGCACTCGGCGGGCAGATCGGATAAGTAGTGGTCAAGGAACTGCTCCAGCTTGACCAGATGGGCTTCCTCCTCCTGTTGGTAGATATGCCAGAGGAAAGGACGAGCGGCCCACTGGGCCCGAACGAAGGAGTCCTCCCCACGCACCAGATTGAGATCGCAGCTCCAGAGCAGTCGATCGTAACCGGCCTGATCGGTCATCGGCAGCAGCTTGATGGTGAGGTTGCCCGAGTGGAGCAGATCCCCCGCTTTGGCTGCAGGGATGGCATCAGTCAGACCGGCACCGGTGAGCACATCGTTGAGAGAGCGCCCCAGCGGCAGCAGTAGGGTGACGGGCGTGGCGCTATGGCACCAGCTCTCGACCAGGCTTTGCAGTGCATCGCTCTCGTAGGTAAAGAGGCTGACCCGCAGCTCGTGCTCTTGTTTTGGCGGCAAACCAAGGCTGGCCCAGTAGGCGGTAAGTCCCGCATCATCTTGCTGCCACTGTTCCCGTTCGGTGATGAGGTCGCGTTCGCACAAAAGGCCGCCGGTTTTAGCGGTAAAGCCCGGGAAGAAGAAGTATTTGTTGAGGCTTTTATTGCCAACCCGCTGGGGCGAGGCGAGGCCGTGGCAATCCTCGACCCAGCTCTCCGCCGAGAGGTACTCCAGATTGATCCAGCAGGGGGGCTTGGGTTGGCTCGCCATCAGTTCGGCCATTCGTTCAATGAAGGGGGCGGGCAACTCGCAGGCAAAGGCCTCGATCACCACCTTGGCCGGTGCCATGTCGCTCGGCAGGGTCTCATGCCAGTGCTGGATATAGATGCCTTCGACCCACTGGCCATCCTGCGCCGGGTCGAGCCCGGGGCAGATGCGGGCGAAACTTGCCAGATCGTCCACCCAGAGTCGCACCTGAACCTCATCGCCATGTGCCGCAATATTCCCCTCCCGTTTTAGCTGGCGGGCGAGTCGCCAGGTGACACCGATGTCGCCGAAGTTATCGACGACGCAACAGAAGATATCCCAGTCAAACGGGGGCAGGTGAGTGGTCATGGCTCGGGATCCCAGATGCAAAAAAACCGGTGCGCAGGGTAGCACACCGGTTGACTGGCTTCTAACCGTCAGCGCGTGACGGTCGCTGCGGCAGCTTACTCCTTGCCGTAGACGTTGTTCTCTTGCTCGCGAACCCGGATGAAGGTGGTGCGCTTGGTCAACTCTTTCAGTTGGCTGGCTCCGACGTAGGTACAGGTGGAGCGCACGCCGCCCAGAATGTCGCGCACGGCGTTCTCGACCGGGCCGCGGTAGGGCAGCAGCACGGTTTTACCCTCGGAGGCTCGGTACTCGGCGACGCCACCGGCGTGCTTGTCCATGGCGCTGGAGGAGCTCATGCCGTAGAACTTCATGAAGGGTTCGCCGTCTACATCGACGATCTCGCCACCGCACTCTTCGTGGGCTGCCAGCATGCCACCCAGCATCACGAAGTCGGCGCCGCCGCCGAAGGCTTTGGCGACGTCGCCCGGGCAGGTGCAGCCGCCGTCACCGACGATCTGGCCGCCGAGGCCGTGGGCCGCGTCGGCACACTCGATGATGGCGGAGAGCTGCGGGTAGCCGACGCCTGTCTTGACGCGAGTGGTACAGACCGAGCCCGGGCCGATACCGACCTTGACGATGTCGGCGCCGGAGAGGATCAGCTCTTCGACCATCTCGCCGGTCACTACGTTGCCCGCCAGAATGACGTGGTTGGGGCAGGCTTCACGAATCTTGCGTACGAACTCGACGAAGTGTTCGGAGTAGCCGTTGGCCACATCGACACAGATGAAGCGCAGCGCTTCGGACATGGCGAGGATCTGGCGGGTCTTGGCGAAATCTTCAGCCGAGGTGCCGGTGGAGACCATCACATGGCCCAGCAGCGCCGGGTCGGTCTCGTTGACGAAAGCTTGCCACTGCTCAAGGCTGTAGTGCTTGTGTACCGCGGTCATCATCTCGAAACCGGCCAGCGTGCGCGCCATGGCGAAGCTGCCGACGGTATCCATGTTGGCGGCGATGACGGGTACGCCTTGCCATTGGGTCTGAGTATGTTTGAAGGTGAACTGACGGGTCAGGCTTACTTGGGAACGGCTCTTGAGAGTAGAGCGCTTGGGGCGGAACAGGACATCCTTGAAACCGAGCTTCAAGTCTTCTTCGATACGCATTACAAATTCCTTATTGAGCCTTGTTGAAAGTCACTTTTGCAGTGGCAAATTTTCGGCAGGCGCAAAAAAACCGGTGGTTTTCAGGCCCTCCGGTTTACAACAGTGTAGGCAAAAATCCCTTCAGAACAAGACTGATAATTTGTAAATCCTTGTGGTAGCCTTTGGCGTCACAACCTGAGGTTAACCACCAGTTTCATCCAGCACCGTTCGGTGCCTTGCTCTCCTACGATATTCCCGCCCGCTTGGGCCGCCGTTCGGCCACTCTTTGTCCTCTCTCTCCTGACCCGCCAGATATTATCCAAGTAGCTGAAATAAATCGGATTGACCCACAATGGGACTGTGGTAGATCTGGGCGCAGGATTGACAAGGCAGGGCAGTAAAATGGGCAAGATGATGGTGGGGATCACCCTGATGCTGGCACTGTGTGGCAGTGCGCTGGCTGAGACCCCGGCCAGCTATGGCTGGATCGAGAAGGGGCTTATTTTGCCTACCGGCGTGGCGGTGAAGATGAAACTCGACACCGGGGCGCTCACCTCTTCCCTCGATGCACGCTCCCTCGTCCACTTCAAACGGGATGGCAAACCCTGGGTGCGCTTTATGCTGGATGTGACCGATGCCGACAGCGGCAAGCTGGTCAAACAGCAGTTCGAGCGGCGGGTCGAGCGCAGCGTGACGGTGCGCGGAGCGGGCGGCATGGAGCAGCGGCCAACGGTGACCATGTCCATCTGTCTGGGGGACAAGGTGTATGAGGAGTGGTTTACCCTGCGGGATCGCAGCAAGATGATCTATCCGGTGCTGCTGGGCCGACGTCTGCTGGCGGAGCTGGGCCCGGTGGATGCCAGTCGAACCTTTACCGTGCAGCCAGATTGTCATTGAAAGTAAAGAGCCCGCATCGCGGGCTCTTTACTTATCGCTTATCTTGCCGGCGGGAGCGGGAGTAACACGCTCACCTCCAGCCCCCCTTCCGGCCGGTTGTGGACATCGAGGTCGGCGCCGTGCAGCTGGGCGATGCGCGAAACAATGGCCATGCCGAGACCCACTCCATCCCCCTGCTGGGGATTGACCCGAAAGAAGCGTTCATACAGCCGGGGCAAGGCGCTGGCGGGAATGCCGGGGCCGTTGTCGCTCACATCCACCCTCACCCGGTTGCCCTCTCGCTGAACCCGCACCCTGATCTCGCCCTCCGGCTGGGTGTAGCGCAGCGCATTGTCGATGAGATTGCTGAACAGCAGCTCGAGCAGGGTGGCCTGCCCCATCACCAGCAGCGGCAATTCACACTCCAGCGACAGCTGCTGATCCTTCTTGAGCGCGATAGGAGCAAGCGTTGCCAGGGTGCCTTGCAGCAGGTGGCCTATCTCCAGCTCAGTCAGTACCAGTCCCTGCTGGTTGTCGATACGGGCCTGGGTCAGCAGTTGGCGGATCAGCCGATCGCTGCGGTCGAGGGCCTGCAACATCTTGTGCAGGGATTGCTGGCGACTGGCGTCATCAATGGCAGCCAGGGCATTTTCACTGTGGATCCGCAGCACCGCCAGCGGGGTGCGCAGCTCGTGGGCCGCCTCGTTGGTGAACTGTTTCTCCCGCTCTATGGTCTCCGCCAGTGCCTGCATCAGGCGGTTGATCTCGTTGGTGAGAGGCGTCAGCTCCTGAGCGCTTATCTTGAGGCTGAGGGGGCTCAGGTTGGCGGGGTGACGCTCGCTGATGGCCTGGGCCAGCTGGCGCAGGGGGGCCAGCCCGCGAGTGATGAGCCACCAGAGCAGGGCCAGCAGAAACGGGAGGGTGATCAGCAGCGGCAGCATGGTGAGGGTGGCCATCTTGCTGGCCAGTTCGCTGCGCTCGTCGTCCCGCTCGGCCACCACCAGCCAGGTCTGCTCCTGTTGGTTGTAGAGAGTGAAGGTGCGCCACTGGTGATTATCTTTTTCGACCGTGTCGAAGCCGATAGCCAAGGTGACCAGCGGCTGCTCCGGGGCGCTGGGGGCGCGCAGCAGCAGGCCGCCCTTTTCATCGAGCAGCTGGAAGTAGAGATTGCGTTCGAACTCGTGGCCGTAGGGGGTGATCTCCCGATCTTCGCCGGTCAGGTTGAGGCTGGGATCTTTTTGCCACTCATCGGGGTTCTGCGCCTCCCACTCCTGATAGACGGTGCCATTGGCGGGCAACTGCCCCTGCTGGGCCATATAGCGGGCCAGCAGCTGGTTGGTGATGCGCGCCGACTGGGCGAGGCGGGCATCAAACAGCTCCTCCATTTCGTGGCTCGCCTCCATGTAGCCGATAAAGGCGCTGATGGTAAGACTCAGGCTCACCAGCGTGAGAATGCCGGTGAGCAGAAAGCGGCGGATGGAGCGCGGTCTTTTCATCGGGGAGCACTCCGGCTGGCCTGATCAAGCTGGGGAATGATGTAACCGACACCACGAATATTGCGGATCAGGTCGCTGTAGAACTTCTTGCGCAGGTGGTGGATATGCACCTCTACCGCGTTGCTCTCGGCCCCTTCATCCCAGCCGTAGAGGCTCTGTTGCAGCTGATCCTTGCTCAGCACCCGGCCGCTCTGGCTGATCAGCTCCTGCAGCAGCTTGTATTCGTGGGGGGTGAGTTTGACCGCCTCCCCCTGATAGGTGACCTGCTGGGATTCTGGATAGATGAGGATGTCGCCATACTCCAGTACCGCCTGAGCCTGCCCCTTGCTGCGACGAACCAGGGCGCGCAGGCGGGCGTTGAGCTCCTGCAGGGCGAAGGGCTTGACCATGTAGTCGTCGGAGCCGGCATCGAGGCCGACCACCCGATCGTCCAGCGCATCGCGGGCGGTGAGGATCAGCACAGGCAGCTGGTGTCCTTCACGTCGCAACTTGCGCAGCAGGCTGAGGCCATCGATGTCGGGCAGGTTGAGATCGAGGATCAGGGCGGCGAACTCGTCGCTCTTGAGGGCTGCCAGAGCGGGCAACCCCTGTTGCAGCCAGTCCACCGTGTAGCCGCTATGGCGCAGTGCATCCTGCATACCATCCCCCAGCATCACATCATCTTCCACCAGCAGGATCCGCATTCTTTTCTCCCTTGGTTTGTTGGGTGTGGCGATCTGGCTCAGCGCCAGGGCGTGCCGTGGCATAAACAACCCTGCCCACCAGTATGCAAGCTGGTGGGCAGAGTTTAAATAGTTCTTTGATCCATCAGGGTTTTATAGCTTGGCCAGCCGATCGCGGATCTCCATTCTGCGCCCTTCGTCGGCCACTTCGCGGCCCGGGCGGGCCGGGGCGGCCAGCGCCTTGTCGAGATAGGTTTTGGCCTCGGCTTTGCGACCCTGATCCAGCAGGAAGTCGCCATAGAAGAAGTTGGGGTCGATGCCATCAGGATTGATGGCCAGCGCCTGCTTGAGCAGTTGTTCTGCCTTTTCGTCATCGCCAAAGCCGACCGGCCAGCCGGGCACCTGATAGTAGAGGGAGCCCAGGCTGGTATAGGCGGAGCCGTCCAGCGCCTTGGGATCCTGCTTGAGCGCCAGCTCCAGCTTGGCCTTGGCCTCTTTCACCAGACTCAGTGCCCCCAGCCCCCCTTTGGCCCCCGCCCAGGTGCTCTTGACGATGGCAGACCAGATGAGCAGGTCGGTGCGAAAGGGCTCCTTGGCGCTGGCCGCTTCGGCCTGGGTGCTCAGGGTTTCGAGGCAGCTCTCTTTCGCCTTGCCGGTCTGTTGATACTGGCAGACGGCCCACTGTTGCTGGATGGGGACGAGGGCATCACCCGCGGCCATGACTGAGGTGGATCCCAGCAGGATGGCGATGGCACAAGAGGTCACTGATTGACGGAAAAAGTTCATATTAATGCTCCTTCTTGGTCGGGATCGGGCGGGACAAGTCTGGTTGTGGCGCAATGTTTGCGCTGGTATCAGCCGTCCCTGGCTGAAGATGACGGGCATAACGTTTGATGATTGGCAGCTGTCTGGCCAGCGCCTTGTCGACGATGCCAGGCAGCAGGGCATTGAGCCGCACGAACAGTTTTTCCGGCCAGCCGAGCCAGCTGCGGCGGGTCTCGTTGCACAGGGCGATGATGGCCTCTTCGGCTACCTCTTGCGGGCTGTCAGTCTGGGTGCCGAGCGCTGCATTCATCTCGTAGGCGGCCTCGGAATTGAGCTTGGTGCGGGTGGCGCGCGGAGCAAAGTGCAGCACCTTGACGCCGCTCCCCTCCAGCTCCCGTCCCAGCGCCTCGCTAAAGCCGCGCAGGGCAAATTTGCTGGCGCAGTAGACGCTGTAACCGGGGTAGCCAATGCTGCCCAGGCTCGACCCCATGTTCATGATGATCCCCGGCTTGCGCAATCTGGGCAGCAGGGCGCGGGTGAGCTGGATTGGCGCCTCGATATTGAGCAGCAGCTGGCGCTCCACCTGCTCGAAGCTCTGATCTTCCAGCCAGGCAAACTGGTTGCAGCCAGCGTTGTTGATCAGGATGTCGAGTCCATTCTCCAGCGCCGGGTGTTGCAGCAGCTTGGCTCGCTCCTGTGCAGAGCCGAGGTCGGCGAGCACCACCTGATGGCGCTCGGGATGCGGCAGTGACTTGCACAGCCGTTCCAGCACAGGAGCACGGCGACCATGCAGCAGCAGGTGGGCCCCCTGGGCCGCCAACTCCTGCGCGAGCTCTTCACCTATGCCACCGCTGGCGCCGGTGAGCAGCACGAGTTTCCCTTCAAGGTTCATGGTGTGGGTTCCCTTTTTGCTGTCTGCTGCCAACTTATACAGTGGCGGTGAGGTTGTAGAGCATCTCGCCATAGAGACGATAAACCACCTTGGCCCCGTGAATGATGGCGGCTTGATCCGCCGGGCTCTCGACCCGATCCATCAGGGATTCAAAGAACTTGAGGTGCTCCTGATCCAGGGCGCCGTGGGAGCTCAGGTAGCTCATCGCCTGGGGTGGCAGGCCGAGGCCCTTTTTCAGCTGGTCGGCGACGGTGAGGGCGATGGCCACGCTGGTGCCTTCCAGCACCTGTACCATGCCGAAGAAGCCCATGGGGTTGCCGCGCTGGATCTGGTCGTAGAGGAAGGCGACCATCAGCTCGATGGACAGCCCGGGCTGGCCGTGGCGCACCGCCTCGGCATCACCGCCACAGGCGCGGATATCGCTTAAGATCCACTCCTGATGGCCATACTCCTCGTCGATGTATTCGGCAATGGCGCCGCGCACCCACTCGTACTCCTGACCCAGCTTGCCGCCGGTGGCCATCAGGAGCGGAACTGTGTGGCGCACGTGGTAGTAGGCCTGCGCCAGAAAGGCGAGATAGGTGTCACGGCTGATATCGCCACGGCGACAGGCTTCGATAATGGGGGCGTTGAACAGATGCTCACGCTCACTGGCAGTGGCTTGTTGCAGAGTCTGGTAGAAGCTCATGACGATTCTCCTGTAAGGCATTGGCTGATTTGCCGGGAAAAGTGTTGGTAAATCTCGTTGCGACGGGGGCGCCCGTTGGCGGTCAGCAGCCCGGGATGTTGATCCAGCGCCACCGGCAACCAGTGGTGCAGCCGGGCATAATCGGGCAGCCGCTGGTTCAGACCGGCGATCTGGTGGGGCAGATCCGCCTCTTTGCCCGGCAGGGGCTGGATCAGCGCCACGTTGGCAGGCTGGCCATCGCCAAACACCACGATGCGGGCGATGGCGGGGCAGAGCTGGGCCTCGGCTTCCACCCACTCGGGGGAGAAGTTGCGGCCAAAGGCGGTGATCTGGACATTCTTCTTGCGCCCGGTGATATGGAGGTAGCCCTCATCATCGAGATGACCCAGATCGCCTGTGGCGATCTGCATGGCAGAAGGTTCGCCAGTGGCGATCTGTTCGGGAGTCGGTTCGTTGCTGCCGAGATAGCCCAGCATGGCACTGCCGCTCACCATAATTTCGCCGTCGCTGGCGATGGTGACCTGACAGTGGGGCAGGGGGCGGCCGACGCTGCCGGGCTTGTCAGCATCCGGGCTGTTGAGCGCCACCACGGAGCCACACTCCGAGAGGCCATATCCCTCATACACCGGCAGGCCGAGCTGGCGGGCATGTTTGATCAGGTCGGGGGCCACCTTGCCGCCACCGACGGCAATAAAGCGCAGGCTCTTGAGCTGTTGGGCCAGCGTTGGGGTGCTGATGCAGAGCGCCAGTAGCAGGCGCAGCAGTTCGGGCACCAGCACCAGACTGTGGGTCGACCAGCGCAGCAGCGCTTCCCCCAGCATGGCCGCATTGAGCGAACTGGAGCCGGTGAAACCGAGCTCCCCGAGGGACGGAATGCGGCTGCAGGCGCCGGTCAGCAGCGGCACATAGAGGCCGGTGATGTTCTCAAGCAGGGTCGCCAGCGGCAGCAGGGTCAGGTGTTTTTCCACCTTGGCTGGCGCAACCCGCTCGGCCAGCGCATGGCTTACCGCCATCATCTGGGTCAGTAACAGGCAGACGCCCTTGGGCTGGCCCGTGGTGCCGGAGGTGTAGGTGATCTTGGCAGTGCCCTTGGGAAGCGCCGGTCGATTGGCCGGGATATAGCGCCAGAGCGGCAGCTCGCCGGTGATCAGCGAGAGCGGCTCGGCGGCATGCCACCCCTGATGATATGGCCCCACCAGCGCATCGGCGCCGCTGCTCTCCAGCAACCAGGCCTGCTGGGCCTGACTGAAGAAGTGGGGCACCGGAATGACCACGATACCGGCACGGGTGCAAGCGAGATCCAGCAGCGCCCAGGGCAGGCCGTTGTCCAGTTGCAGCGCCAGACGGCTGATGTCGAGCTGTTGCAGCTGGCTGGCCAGACGCTGGATCTGTTGCCACAGGGTCTGGTAATCGAGACGCTGCTGGCTGCTCAGCAGCGCAGGGGATTGCGGATCCTCGTGGGCATGTTTGGCGATGGCGTCGAACAGGCTCATTGGGCGCACCTTTTTTGATGGGGCTGGTTATCACTGCTCTTGCCGGCATCGTCAAACAGGGTTGGCATGGGGGCCAGCAGATTGAGCAGCAGGCTGCTCTGGGACAGCACCTCGCGCCCCTGATTGATGTCGCCCACCATCACCTTGGGTTGGCAACGGTAGTACTCACCCCAGGCGTCGGCGTCGGCCCCCACCTGATGAGCCTGGGCGGGGGCCAGCTCCACCGGATTGAGTTGCAAACGGGCAAAGCTGTTGCGCAGCTTGGCGGTGCCGGTAAAGACCACGTAGTCGAGGGCGTTTTCACACAGCAGGCGACACAGGGCCGCGAACATCAGGCGGGCATTGCCCGGTTCGCTGCAGGCCAGATTGCCCACTTCGATAATGCGGTGGCGTGCCGGATAGACCCCGAGGCGGGTATTGATGGCGGCCTCGATGGGTTGCTCCAGATACTGTTCCAGATAGAGAGGCCCCTCACTGGCATGATTGAGACCACAGGCACCGACCAGCGTCCCGTCCGCCCTGTAGAGCCCCAGCAGGCAGGGGAGAAAATGGGGGATGCGGGCGTTGAACTCGAGGGTATAGGCTGCCTGGATATAGGTTTGCAGTGCCATGACCTGCTGCGGGGACTTGGCTAGCAGCAATCGGTAGGGGGCCTGGATCTCGATGGTCATGGGTGACTCCTTCTCTTGCGATGGTTTGAGAGTAAAAGGGCAAACTTAAGAAACCCTTAAGGAGCAAAAAAAGTTGTCAGCGAGGCAGCGGGCAGGCAATCTGCGCCGCTGTTATCCAACAGGAAGCCCCCAAGAGGAACCATCATGTCATCCACCGTCAGCTGCCCCCTGTGTGCCAGCCATCGCAGTTATCCCCTGCCGGTGGCGGGCAAACGCTATCATCGCTGCCTTGCGTGCGAGCTGGTCTGGCTGGATGAGGCGGATCATCTGGATGAGGCGGCGGAGAAGGCGGTCTATGACGGTCACGACAACCGGGTGGATGATCCCCGTTATCGCAGCTTTCTGATGCGGGCATTTGGCGAGGTGTTGAGCCGGGTGCCAACCCCTGCCAGTGGCCTCGATTTTGGCTGCGGTCCTGGCCCAGCGCTGGTGGCGATGGGGCGTGAGGCGGGTTATCAGATGGCGGGGTATGACAAGTTCTACGCCGATTTTCCCGAGTTGCTGACGCGTCAGTATGACTTCATCACCAGTACCGAGGTGATCGAGCATATCGCCGAGCCGCGCACGGTGCTGGCGCAGTTGTGGGATTGCCTCAAGCCCGGTGGCCTGCTGGTGCTGCAGACCCAGCGGGTGCTCAGTGACGAGCGGTTTAAAAACTGGCGCTATCGCCACGACCCGACCCACATCGTCTTCTTTGCCGAAGCATCGTTTCAGGTGCTGGCCGCCAACTGGCAGGCTGAACTCAGCTTCCCCCACGCCGATGTGGCGGTGTTGCAGAAAGGCACGCCCTGAGGCGTGCCTTCGTCTGTTACTCGGCTGTTTCTTGCTCGGCTCTCGGTTACTCCTTGTAGCCCTTGTCCTGCCACTGGTAGTACATCAGGGCAGATTTGACGCCGATTGACTTGAACGGCTCTGGCGGCAGCCACATTGGCAGCGTCTGCTCTGCGTGGTTGAACCAGGGATGCTCCTTGCCTTGATAGAGGCTGGCCACGATGTCGCCAAACAGGAAGGAGAGGTTGACGCCGTGGCCGTTGTAGCCGAGGGCGTAGTAGATGTTCTTGTGATCCCCCATTACCCCCACCGCTTCAGTGCTGTCGCCGGTCATGCCGAGCACCCCGTCCCACACCTGTTCAAATTTGATCCCCTTGAGGGCCGGATAGAGGGTCACCAGCTCGGTCATCATCATTTCGCTGACCCGGTTAAGATCGCCCTTGTAGTTGAGGCCGTCGTTGAAGACGTACTCGGCATTGCCGCCACCGATGACGATGCGGTTATCCGGGGTCAATACCAGATGGAACAGGATGTTGCGGGTGTCGTAGTAGGGCACCCGACTCTGCCACTGGATGGCGGCCAGCTGCTTTTTGGTGAGCGGCTCGGTGACGGCGCTCTGGGCGTGCACCGGAAAGACCCGGCCGCTGAAGTAGCCAAGTTTTGAGGTATAGCCGTTGGTCGCCAGCACTATGCTGTCGGCGGTCACCTTGTACTTGTCGGCTACATTCAGCTCGATCTGCTTGCCCTCCTTGATACCCAGCACCGGGCTCTGCTCGTAGATGGTAACGCCCGACTGCTCCACCGCTTTGCGCAGGGCATTGACCAGTTTCATGGCGTGTACCTGACCGCCATTGGGGTCGTAGACCGCCCCCACGTAGCGGTCGGTGCCCAGTTTCTCTTCGGTGGTATCGGCGTTCCAGTACTGGAGCGGGATGCCGAGGCGATTGGCGGTTTTCACATAGTCGCGGTACTCGGCGATATCCTCCTCATCGAGGATCGCCTCCACATAGCCATTGAGCTTGAGGTCGGCCTCGACGCCGGTTGAGGCCACCAGCGCCTGCAGCTTGCGCATGCTGGCGACGGTGAGATCGTAGTGGCGCTTGCTCGCCTCCCCCTCTTCGTAGAGATCCATCACCTCGGAGCCCGGCAGCACCATGCCGCCATTGCGGCCCGAGGCGCCGCTGCCCACCTGCTTGGCCTCGTAGATGGCGATCTTGAGCGACGGGTTAGCCTTGGCCAGATGCCAGGCACTGGAGAGGCCGCTGTAGCCGCCACCTATGATGGCGATATCCACCTTCATGTCTTGCGCCAGCGGGGCACTCTCCTCTGCCGGTTTCTCCTTGAACCAGTAGCTGGTGTTGGGCTCAAAGTCGCTCATCTTGGGGCCGCAGGCGGCGAGGAAAAAACAGCTGATGCACATGGTCAACGCTCGTTGGCAAAGGGGGGGCGGATTCATCTTCTACTCCGGTTACAGATACAAAATGTCAAATCAGTTCATCGGGTTGGGCGGTATTGACCCGGCGACCTATGTCTCTCAGCCGGGCCAGCTGATCGGCAAGACCGGGCCCCTCATCCAGGCTGGTGACAAAGTTCCAGAGGTAGGTCATCACAGCATAGACATGGCCTGCCGAGACCTGGGGCTGGGCCATCAGCATGGTGATGGCCAGCAGGAACAGCAGGGAAGCGCTGATGCCGACCGCCAGAAAAGCGAGTGCCTCCCGATCCGAAATCCTGATGCGCAGCCAGGCCAGCGCGCGGTAGTGACGGGCGAGGTTGGCTGACTGGGCATGGGTGACCAGCTTGACCTCGTGTTCCAGTCGATCGTTGAGGCGCTCATGCAGCAGCTGGTTCTTGCGCGAAAAGCCGGGCAGCAGCAGGCCGAACAGCAGCAATACCCCCATGCAGGCGATGCCGACCCAGAACTCGATCACCATCAGCATCACGGCCGCCCCGACAATGGAGATCAGGCTGGTGGCCAGGATCGGGATATGTTTCTCGAAGAAGTCGACAAACTCCCGCGCCAGGGTGACCCGCGCCACTATGGTGGATTGCCCCTCCTGCTGCTGGCGTTGTGTCAGGATCACCGGCACCGCCAGCGCTGCGTAGATATGGGTGAAGGTGCGGGTATCGACCGCCCGGCGCAGGGCGCCGATGAGCCAGAACAGCAGCACGATGAGGGCGTAGCTCGAGGCCTGCAGCCACTGGCCCTTGACGATGGCGTCGATGGCAAAGCCGGCGAACAGGGGATAGACCACCAGCAGGATGTTTTCGAGGGCCACCAGCGAGAAGGTGCCCGCCAGCTTGAGGGGATTGGCCCGCGCAATCGCCCCCAGCGAACGACCGGCCGAGTGTGGCAACGGCGTGGCCTGCTCGTCGCAACTGGCTGCCGAAGTGGTTGGTGTTGTCATGGGTTATCTCCTAAGATGTCGGAAACGCCAAGTTTGAGCGAGTGCTCAAAGTTTGTTTGAGCGACTGCTCAAAGTCAAGCAGATCGATGGATATCGCAGGAGGTCAGATGGCACGCCCATCAGCAGAACAGCGCAAAGAGATGATCATCGAGGCCGTACTGGCCCTGTTTCGAGAGAAGGGGATGGCGGCATCGTCAACCCGTGATATTGCCGAGCGCACCGGTCTGGCGCGCAGCCACGTCTACCACTACTTCAAGGATTGGAAGGAGCTCTGCCTCTGCGCCGTGGAGCGTTTCACCAGTCAGGAGATAGCCGAGCAGCGGGAGTGGCTGTTGCCGCTGCCAGCCCGCGAAGCGTTGCCGCTCTTTGTGCGGGACAACCTGCCGACCAGTCAGGATGCCTCCTGGGCCATCTATCTGGATGCCTGGAACGAGTCACTGCGCGACCCGGTATTTGCCGAGAGCTACCGCAAAATCATTCTGGCGTGGCGCGAGGTGCTGGAGCAGATCCTGCAAAAGGGGATCGACAGCGGCGAGTTTGTGGCGGGCGATGCCCAGCGACTGGCGCGTCAGATCACCTCCCTCATCAACGGCTATGCCGATGACCTTATTCTGGAGCCGACACCCGAGACGGTAGAGGCCACTTATCAAGAGATCATGCTGGTGGTCAATCAGCTGGTCTTGCCCCCGGCCCACTCATAGCGGCGCAGGCACACAAGGGCGGGGAGGCATGCCAGCGTGGTGCCTCCTCCGGTTTTGTTGGCCATCCGCCGGGCGCGCGATGGTCATATACCAGGGAGCGGTTGTTGATGTCGATTACCCATTTATCACTGCAAGATGCCCGTCATCTGCAACTGGCGGCGCAGGGGCTGCTGGCCCCCCGTCGCAGCAAGGCGACCCCGGCCGATCTGCTGGCCACCATTCGCCGCATGGCGCTGCTGCAGATAGACACCATCTCGGTGGTGGCGCGCAGCCCCTATCTGGTGCTCTTTAGCCGGCTTGGCCAGTACGAACCGCGTTGGTTGGAGCAGCTGCTGGCCGACGGCGAGATCTTCGAATATTGGGCCCACGAGGCCTGCTTTGTGCCCCGCGAGGATTACCGGCTGTTGCGCCATCGGATGCTCGACCCTGCCGCCATGGGCTGGAAGTTTTCGGCCAACTGGCTTGCCACCCATCAGCAGGAGATTGGCCAGCTGATCGAGCGTATTCGCCAGCATGGTCCGGTGCGGGCGGCTGACTTTGAACGCACAACCGGCAAGGGGAACGGCTGGTGGGACTGGAAGCCGGAGAAGCGCCATCTGGAGGTGTTGTTTACCACTGGTCAGCTGATGGTACGGGAGCGGCGCAACTTTCAGCGGGTCTATGATCTCGCCGAACGGGTGCTCCCCGAGTGGAGCGACCAGCGGGATCTGCCGAGCGTCGAGCAGGCCCAACGGGATATGGTGCGCGCCAGCTGCCGGGCGCTGGGGCTGGTCAAAACTGGCTGGGTTGCGGACTACTACCGGCTGCGGCGCGGCAAATATGACGCCCTGCTCCATCAGCTGGCGGACGAGGGGGAACTGCTGCCGGTACGGGTAGACGGGTGGCAGCACGGCGCTTTTGTGCACGCCTCGCTGGCCGATGAGCTGGCAAGGGCGCAGGCGGGCACCCTCAAGGCAACCCATACCACCGCCTTGTCGCCATTCGACCCGCTGGTGTGGGATCGCAAGCGGGCCAGTGAACTGTTCAATTTTGACTATCGCATCGAGTGCTACACCCCTGCCCCCAAGCGCCAATACGGCTACTTCGTGTTGCCCTTGCTCCATCGCGGCAAGCTGGTGGGCAGAATGGATGCCAAGGCTCATCGTCAGCAGGGGATCTTCGAGATCAAGAGCCTCTATCTGGAAGCCGGGGTGAGAGTGACCCGCACGCTTGCACAGGATCTGGCGAAAGCCCTGCAAAAGCTGGCTGACTGGCACCAGACACCGCAGCTCCGTTATGGTGCCATTCCGGCCAATTTGCTGGCGTTGTGGCATGAAAGCGCCCCTGCAAAGTGAGATCTATCCCTTCTGGGCTAAGCTGCAAGAGGGATAAACAGTTCGGGAGCGGGAGATGAAACGAGCAGGAACATGGTGGGCGGGATTGGCGATGGCTATCTTGTCCCCCGCGCTATGGGGGCAAGAGCCGCCAGTGAAGATCTGTCTGGGGGAGGGCAACGAGTGGGCCCCCTTTACCTACTGGGAGCGCAAGGACGGGGTGCCCGATACCAGCCGCCTGACCGGTTCGGCGACGACGCTGGTGCTCGATGCCCTGCAACAGAGCGGGCTCTCGCACCAGATCCGCTATCTGCCTTGGGCGCGGGTGCAGCAGGAGCTGGCGGATTATCACCAGAACGGTCTGTGCGAGCTGACCTGGGATGCCAGCTACAAGCCGGAGCGGGCCGAGTTTGCCTTCTATAGCGTACCCCTCTATTACACCCACCTCGGTTTCTTCTATCTCAAGCGCCGCTACCCCGAACCGCCGGATCTGCAGACGGTCAATCGTTCCCGGGTGTGCGGGGTGATTGGCTACAACTACACCCCCTACGGGCTTGCGCAGGAGCCACGCCGGGTCAAACAGTTGCAGCAGGCGCTCGACATGCTGGAGCGGGATCGCTGCGACTTTCTGCCAAGCGAAATCGAACCTCTGGTGGCAGGCATCAGCCTTGGCATTTACCGCAGCGAGAGCGGGTTGCTCAATCTCGCCCTGCCCAGCCGCAAGGGATTCTATCTGCTAGTGAGCAAGGGCTCCCCCCGCGGTCACCAGCTGGTGAACATCCTCAATCAGTCGCTGGTGGCATTTCAGGAAGGGGGGCATACGGATGAGGTGATGCGCCGCTTCTTGCCACCGATGGAGTAGGTGCTCATCAGGAAATTCAGGTGAAAAGGGCCAGCCTGAGCAATCCGGCTGGCCCTTTTCACCTGTTCAGGAGGATAAAAAAACCGGGCACAGTGCCCGGTTTTCTCAATCAGTCGGTGTGATTACTGGAACAACAGTACCATCAGCAGACCGACGGTAATGGCAGATACCAAGAAGGCAAAGCCATAGAACACATAGTGGTGCAGCTTGGTGGTGTGGATCCCGAGATCATGCAGGCCGTGGTAGATACGATGCATACCGTGCCAGATTGGCAGGGCGATGATCACCAGCAGGATGCAGGCACCCCACCAGGAGCTGGCGAACGCGTGCACGCGGTCATAGCTCATGGTTTCCACGTCCATGATGCCCATGGGCACCAGCAGACCGGTGATGAGGACAATGACCGGCAGCAGCATGGCAACGACCATGCCACCCGCACCAAACAGACCCCAGTAAATTGGTTCGTCAGAACGTCTCATTGTTTTCTCCTCAGGCCACGATGATCAGGACAAGCAGGGACACCACCGCCAGCGCCACATACTGGGCGAGAACGATCGGCTTCTCCGGTACCAGGTCTTCACCACGGAAGATACGCATGGCTTTCGGCGCCAGGGCGAACCAGGTTTTGGCATGGAACAGGCACGCCGCCAGAGCGACGACATGGAACAGGATGGCGATCGGGCTTTGCAGGGATTCCAGCCAGCCGTTGAACGCTTCCTGACCCTGAACCAGGCGCATCAGGCCCCACATCAGCACAACGGCGTAGATGGAGACGAAGATACTGGTGCCTTCACGGATCATGTAACCGGTGTAGAAGGCGTTCTTCAGCCACCAGTCTTTCTTCATTTCGCGGACGTAAGGTTTACGTTTGCTATCAGTGTTGTTCATGGTCTCAATCCTGCTCTCAATCTGGCTTGAACATGGCGATCATGTAGTCCTTGGCGCTTTCGACCTTGCCAAGCTGGATGGCCGCCGCCGGATCGACGCCTTTCGGGCACACTTCGGAGCAGTAGCCCACGAAGGTACAGCCCCAGACGCCTTCGTCCTGGCTGATGATGCGCATACGCTCTTTGGCGCCGGCATCACGGTTGTCGACGTTGTAGCGATAGGCCAGAGCCAGTGCCGCCGGACCGGTGAACTTCTTGTTGATGCCGTACTGCGGGCAGGCCGCGTAGCAGAGACCACAGTTGATGCACTGGGAGAACTGCTTGTACTGCGCCATCTGGGCCGGAGTCTGGATGTACTCGCCATCACACAGGCTGCGCGGCTCGCTCGGGATGATGTACGGCTTGATGCTCTCCAGCTTCTCGATGAAGTCGGACATGTCGACCACCAGATCGCGCTCGATCGGGAAGTTGTTGAGCGGCTCGACGGTCATCTTGCCCGGCAGGTAGTCGCGCAGGAACGCCTTGCAACCCAGCTTGGGCACACCGTTGACCATCATGCCGCAAGAGCCGCAGATCGCCATCCGGCAGGACCAGCGGAAGCTCAGGGTAGAGTCCAGGTGATCCTTGATGTACTGCAGGGCGTCCAGCAGAGACATCTCTCTCTGGTATGGCACCTGGAAGGTTTGCATCCAAGGCTCGTTATCCTGTTCCGGACGGTAGCGCAGGATCTCAATTTCAATCATCTCAGCCATTCTTCTTAGCCTCGTCTTGTTTCTCACCCTCGGAGCCGTACACGCGTTTTGCCGGCTGGGACTTAGTGATCTTCACATCGGAGTAATCGATGGAGGGCGTTTCGCCATTTTTGTAGAACGAGAGCGTGTGCTTGAGGAAGTTCACGTCATCGCGCTCTTCGTAACCATCCAGACGCTGGTGGGAACCGCGGGACTCTTTACGATTGATAGCGGAGTGCGCCATGGCTTCAGCCACGTCCAGCATGTAACCCAGTTCGATGGCGTACAGCAGATCGGTGTTGAAGACAGAGGACTTGTCGTTGATCTTGACCTTCTTGTAACGGGCTTTCAGCTCGTTGATCTTGTCGATGGTGCCCTGCATCAGCTCTTCGGTACGGTAGATACCGACACCGGCTTCCATGGACATGCCCAGTTCGTTGCGGATATCGGCCGGGTTTTCGGTACCGTCTACGTCCATCAGGGAGAGGTGCTGCTTGATGAGCGCCTCGGCCTTGGCGGCCAGCGCTTCGGTGTTGCCATGCTTCTGAGTCTTGGCAAATTCACCGGCCTGCTCACCTGCCAGCTTGCCGAATACCACGATCTCGGACAGGGAGTTGGAACCCAGACGGTTCGCACCGTGCAGACCGACGGAGGCACATTCGCCCGCGGCGTAGAGGCCGGGCAGACGGGTGGCACACTTGTTGTCAGTCTCGATACCACCCATGGTGTAGTGGGCAGTCGGACGTACCGGGATAGGCTCTTTGGCCGGATCCACGTTGACGTAGGCTTTGGCCAGTTCGCAGATGAACGGCAGACGCTCTTTCAGGTACTTCTCGCCAAGGTGACGCAGGTCGAGGTGAACCACATCGCCCATCGGGCCCTGAATGACGCGGCCTTTCTGCTGCTCTTGCCAGAATGCCTGGGAAACACGGTCGCGCGGACCCAGCTCCATGTATTTGCTCTTCGGCTGGCCGATCGGGGTTTCCGGGCCCAAGCCGTAGTCTTGCAGGTAGCGGTAGCCATCCTTGTTCAACAGGACGCCACCCTCACCACGACAACCTTCGGTCATCAGGATGCCGGTGCCCGGCAGACCGGTCGGGTGATACTGGACGAATTCCATATCACGCAGCGGTACGCCGTGACGGTAGGCCAGTGCCATGCCGTCGCCGGTGACGATGCCACCGTTGGTGTTGTAGCGATAGACACGGCCAGCGCCGCCGGTTGCCACGATCACGGATTTGGCCTGGATGAAGCGGGTGATACCGTTCTGGATGTCGAAGGTCAGTACGCCCTGGACACGGCCGTCGTCCACGATCAGATCAAGGCAGAAATGCTCGTCGAAGCGCTTGATGCTCGGGTACTTGACGGAGGTCTGGAACAGGGTGTGCAGAATATGGAAACCGGACTTGTCTGCGGCGAACCAGGTACGCGGAACCTTCATGCCACCAAACGGACGCACGTTGGCTTTGCCATCCGGCTTGCGGCTCCAGGGGCAACCCCAGTGCTCCAGCTGGATCATCTCTTTGGTCGCGTTGTTGACGAAGTATTCCACTACGTCCTGCTCGCACAGCCAGTCACCACCGGAGACGGTGTCGTTGAAGTGGTTTTCGAGGGAGTCGTCATCACGGACGACACCGGCGGCGCCGCCTTCGGCAGCAACCGTGTGGCTGCGCATCGGGTAAACCTTGGAAATCAGGGCGATGTCCAGGTCTGGCTGTGATTCGGCTATAGCGATAGCGGCGCGTAAGCCGGTACCGCCAGCACCGATGATGGCCACATCGGTCTTGATAATATCCACATCTGCCTCCTTAGGGATAGATTTGCTGGGCACGATTTTGCTCTATGAAAAAAATTCAGGCTTGATGCAAGTCAAACTGCTAGGTTTTATTCCCTTTTTATTGGTTATTTTTCTATAAAACACCCAAATCCCTGGATGAAAATGTCGTTATTATCGTCATTTTTTGGTGTTACTGAGCAGTTGAACACCTAGCTACGAGTACTTTAACTTCTGGATTGTACGTAGTTTTCTTTCAATAAAATGCGAATCACCTCTCTTTTTAGGTACTCGCGAAAAAAATTTTAAGTTTTTTATTGTAATTTTTTAATGAGAATTATTGGCATTTACTTGTTCGGATAGAAATAGTTAATCCGAAATGCTGCGGTGACCACGGCGGTGATCTGATAATCCCAGACGAATCACAAGGATTTCAAGGCGGGGTATTTGGCGGGTAATGTGAGATTACTCACTGAAAATTAAGCGCTATTTAGAAAAATAAAAGGGGCCTGTACGGCCCCTTTTGCTCATGCTCAAATGCGGAACATGCCGACCTGATTGCTCAGTTCACCCGAAATATTTTTAAGTTGTTCAGAGAGATGGCGTGAGCTGTCTGCATCCACTGCCAGTTCGTCCGAGACATCTTTCACCGCCTGAATGTTGCGGCTGACCTCGTCGGTCACCGCTCGTTGCTCTTCCGCCGCGCTGGATATCTGGGTCGCCATGTCGGAGATCTGATTGATGGAGGAGGTGATCTGTTCCAGCGCCTGGGTGGCGTTGTTGGCATCATCCACGCTGTTCTGGGCCAGCAGCTGTCCTTCATGCATGGTGCTGACTGCCCCCTGGGTATTGCGCTGCAGGGTCTCGATCATGCTGCGGATCTCGACGGTGGAGCTATGGGTACGCTGTGACAGCACCCGCACTTCGTCTGCCACCACAGCGAAACCCCGGCCCTGTTCGCCTGCACGGGCTGCTTCGATAGCTGCGTTGAGTGCCAGCAGGTTGGTCTGTTCGGCGATGCCCTGAATGGTGGAGAGGATGGTGTTGATCTCCTGAGCGTTTTTCTCCAGTTCCTGAATGATGTTGGAGGCCTGTTCCACCTGGGTGGCCAGATCGGTGATGGAGCGCTGGTTGCGGGCGATCACCTGCTTGCCATGTTCGCAACTGCTGCTAGAAGAGCGGGCTGCTTCGGCGGTCTGTTCGGCGTTGCTTGCCACTTCAACGGCTGTGGCCGACATCTCGTGTACTGCAGTAGCGATCTGGGAGATTTCGTTTTGCTGACGTGCCAGCCCCTGATTCGCCTTCTCCGCCATGCTGTGGGAGGATTTGGCCTGCTGATTAAGCTGGGTCGAGGAGTTGGAGATATCCTGCACCATCACATGGATCCGGTCGATGAAGGTGTTGACGTGCTTGGCAACCGCGCCCACCTCGTCTTCCCGCTCGATCTTGATGCGGCGGGTCAGATCACCGTTGCCGCGTGAGAGATCGGCAATCGCTTCGCCCAGGGTTTTCAGGGGTGCCAGTGAACCATTGATGGCGACATAGGAGAAGCCAGCCACGATCAGTATGGTGATAAGCCCCTGGATGAGGGAGGAGGTGACCATGCTGCGCACCGACTGATAGGCGGTCTCCTCATCCACCATCATGCCGTAATACCAGTTGGTATTGGGGATTGCGTTGAAGTCAAAGACCTCTTTCTTGCCACTGATCACCAGCTCGTTGATCATGCCGTCATGGGCGATCTGGTTGATGTAAGAAGCGGTCAATTCAGGGGCCAGTGCGGTGGCAGACTTGAGACTCAACGAGGCATCCGGGTGGGCGATGATGGTGCCATTACTGTCTACCAGAATGGCGTAGGTGCCCTCGGTAGTGACTGCCAGAATATCCGAGATAAGGGCGCTGATGGATACGTCACCGGCGATGACGCCCTGAGTGTTGCCGCGCTGGAACGGCTCGGCAATGGTGACAATCAGTTGTCCGGTAGAGATATCCGCATAAGGGGCAGTAATGACCAGTTTGCCAGCTGCCATCGCATCCTTGTACCAGGGGCGTTGACGGGGGTCATAACCGGCAGGGAGGTTGGTGGGCTTGCTCTGGATCATCTTGCCATCGGCAGTACCGGCATAGACCAGGTCGAATCCACCTGCATTCATGGATTGGGCCAGATGGCTGATGGGTTCATCCTCTTTGGTGAAAGCCTCCTTGGTGGTGCTGACGATGGCGATACGGGAGTCAACCCAGCGGGAGATCCCCTTGACGTTGGCCATGGAGCTTTCGTCGATGATATTCCAGACCAGCCGCTGGGTTTCGCTGCGCAGTTGCGAGGTGTTGTACCAGACCTGTATCCCGGTGATCACCAGAATGATGACCCCGATAGCCAGGACCAGCTTGTTTTTAATCGATAAGTTCATAGTTACATCCTTGTGAGCGTCAGTCTGAGTGTGTGGAAACTGGTTATTGTTATGTGCCTGTTCTTATCGGCTGAAGTTGAACTCTTTGTATCCCGATCAGCTATTTAAAGTTAGTGCCTAAATCAGAGCTTATCCATATGTGTATCCTTGTCAGGTGGCTACAGGAAACGATCTGGACGATTGGTGAAGATTCCATCGACCCCCATGCTGGCTAGTTTTTCATAATCTTCATGATAATCAACGGTATAAACTAGAACCCTTAATCCGCGTTGATGTGCATCTTCCACCAGTATCCGGTCGACAAAATCCACGTCGCAGTTAAGTGACCAGGCCCCCAGCTCATCAGCAAACAGCGCCAGGTTGAGTGGCAGATTGGCGGTCAGGGCGCCGAGGCGGATATCGGGCCGCAAGGCGGCAAATCGGGCCAGCTCCGGGTGATGGAAGGACGAAACCACCCACTGGCCGGGAGTAAAGCCCAGCTCGGCCTCTGCCCGTCGGGTCAGGGCTGCCACCGCATCGGCGGTATGAGCCCCCTTGAGCTCGATGTGCAACTCGCAGCGTCCGGCTATGATCTCCATCACCTGCCAGAGGGTCGGGATCACCTCTCCTTCACCGGCATCAAGCTGCTCCAGATAGGAGCGGGATTGCTCGGTCAGTACCCCCTTGCCATTGGTGCAGCGCTCCAGCCGCCGGTCGTGGAAGACCCACAACTCGCCATCGGCCGCCTGCACGTCGATCTCGATGGCTGATGCTCCCAGCTCCAGCGCTTTGGCCATCGCCTTGAGAGTGTTTTCGGGGGCCAGACCGCTGGCGCCACGATGGGCAATAATCTGCATGTTCTGCTCCTTTTACCTCGCGGATCAGCCGCGGCTCAGGTGAATGTCGATCTGTTGATGGGGCAGAGTAAGTCCCTGCTGCTGCATCTTCTCCAGCACCAGCGAGTGAACCTCGTGAGTGATGGGCATCCGGTGATCCATGTTGTTGACGTAGAGGCGGATCTCGTAGATCAGCGCCGAGTCGGTGAATTCGATCAGGAATACTTCCGGACTGGGGGTCTCCAGTACCAGAGTAGAGGCATGGATCGCCTCCTCAAGAATACGTTGCACCAGTTTCGGATCACGGGTCAGACCGATCCGGATCCGCAGTTTGACCCGGGTTATCGCATCGGAGAGCGACCAGTTGATGAACTGCTCGGTGATAAAGGCCTTGTTGGGCACGATGATCTCCTTGCGATCCCAATCCACTATGGTGGTCGCCCGGGTTTTGATCTTGGTTACGGTGCCGGTGAGATCGCGAATGGTCACAGTGTCACCGAGCCGGATTGGTTTCTCGAACAGGATGATGAGGCCGGAAACAAAGTTGGCGAAGATCTCCTGCAGGCCGAAACCCAGCCCTACCGAGAGGGCGGCCACCAGCCACTGGGTCTTCGACCAGTCGATACCGAGCATGGAGAAACCGGTGAGGGCGCCAACGAGGATCACCAGATACTTGCTGATCGTGGTGAGTGCAAAGCCGGTTCCGGGAGAGAGGCTGAGGTGCTGAAGCAGGGTCAGCTCCATCAGCCCCGGCAGGTTGCGGGCGGTCACCACGGTCAGGATGAAGACGAAGGCGGTCAGCATCAGATCCTGCAGGGTGATGGCGGAGAGCTGCTCGATGCCACCAATCTTGCTGCTCACCTGCCATACCTCGATATTGCTGAGGAAGCTGAACGCCGAGTTGAGATCCGACCATTGCACTACCACCAGCATGGTGAAGCCGAGCATCAGCAGGGTGCGCACCAGCCCCAGCGACTGGGCGCTGATGGTGTCGAGGTCCAGCTCAGTCTCTTCCACCACATCGGGGATCTCCGAACTTAGCTCCTCCTGATTGTCGTCACGGCCGCGCTGGGCCAGCATCTCGGCCCGCTTGCTCTTGGCACGCTCGAAGGCAAGGCGGCGGCGCTGGATCAGCATCCAGCGTCTGGCCAGATAGTAGATCAGCAGGCAACCCAGCCCCATCAGCAGGCTCAGCTCCAGCTGGCGCAGCAGGGTGCGCGAGGTATAGAAGTAGCCAAACAGGGCGCCGATCACCGCCAGCAGCGGCGCCAGCATCAGGCTGTTCCAGATGAAGTGGTGCAGCAGATGGGGCTTGGTCATGTCGGTCTGGCCCCAGGTGAGCGGCAGCCGCTCCCGGTTGAGGCGGGCAAAGAACAGCAGCAGCCAGAGTGCACCGATCATGAAGGCCATCCGGCCGAGGGAGTCGTAGAAGGCGTGCTCCTGATAGCTGTTGGCCATCCCCTGCACAAAGAAACTCGGGATCAGCACCAGCAGCAGGGTGCGAAACTGCCCCCATACCTTTTGCACCTGTTCCCGGGGCCAGCGGAAGTGGTGGATCAAAATCCCCCGCTCCAGCGTCAGATGGCGGGCCATCACCAGTGCCAGCAGCAGAAACCAGATCTCGCCAAGGCCGCGTGCTACCGCCACCGCAAACGGGTATTGCCAGGCCCCTTCGAGCAGGCCGCGCACCATCAGCACCATGGCGGGCAAGGGGAGGGCGGCAAGCAGGGAGCGCAGCAGCAAGCGGCTGGTGAGGCTGAATTTGTCCTGGGTCACCTTGCCGATCCGCGGCGCAATATGGTCGCAATAGAGGCTCAGGTGACGGGCCAGCTTGAACCAGCTCCAGGCCAGCACCAGCAGACCAATACCGGCTAGCGTGAGGCTCAGCGGGCTGTTCTCGGCGATGGCATAGGGCAGTTGCAACCAGTTGTCCGGGTTGAAGGCCAGGGTCAGCGCGGCAGGAATACCGAGCATCACCTGTGGGGTAAAGGGGCGCACATCCGGCATCCAGAACAGGTGGCTGGCGCTTATTTCGCGGATCTCGTCGATCTTGCTGTTCTGGCGGCTGTATAGAAGCTTGAGACGAGTCTGCTCCTGAATGAGGGTGTCTGAGGCGTCGTTGAGCCGGGTCAGCAGTTGGCGCCGGGCCTTGAGCAGGTTGTCGAGCACCGCTTGCTGTGGCCGATCGAGCGTCACCTCCTCTTCGGCCATCAGCTTGTCGCGCAACTGGCGGGTATCCTTGAGCCCATCCTGCTCGCTCTCGTACTGGTACTTGGCCATGCGGGCGCTGACGATGGCGGACTCCAGCTTGTCGAGGGGGAACTGGGGAGGCAGATCGGAGAGTTTGCTGCGCAGGTTCTCGCCGTAGGCATTACTGATCTGCAGCCACTCCAGCTGTTCGCGCACCGAGTTGACCAGCTCATTCAGCTCAAACAGATTTTTGTCGACGCTGCGCTGCTCATCCTGCACCCGCTCAATCTGATCTTCCAGTGTGCCGAGCTGGATGGAGAGCGCCTGATTCTGCTGTTGTTGCTCCAGCAGCAGCGGCATGTCGGTGGTGAGCTGTTTGCGCAGCCGTTCGCTCTCCTCCAGCGCCTGCTCGGTCTTCTCCCGCCGCAGTTGGTTCTGCTGGGTCAGCAGGCTGGCTTGCCACTCATCCTCGTCGGCGATGGCCAGATTGAGCTCCTGCAGTTTCAGCTTGCCGAGATCGTTGCGCTGCTGGGCAGAGAGCTGCTCCAGCTCCAGCATCTGGATCCGGTCGGAGAGGCTCTGCTCTTTCATTCTGGTCAGCAGCAGCTGTGCCTCCTGCTGGCGATCCGATTCGCTGCTGAAGCTCAGTCGCTCCAGCTGGCTGCGGGTCAGTTGCAGCTGTTTGCGCAGATCATCCACCCGCAGGTGATACTCCTGCCCGGTACTCTCTAGCTGGTTGAGGCTATCCATCACCCCCTGCCGCTCCTTGCGCAGGTTGAGCTGGCGGTTGCTGCTCAGGCCTATGGCCTGGCGCAGCGCCTCCTCCTTGAGGCTCGCCAGCGGCGGGCGAGCGGCGGGCTGATAGTTGTGCAGGCTCTCCTTGAGCCGTGCCGACTCCTTGGGGTAATCGATAAGGATCTGCTGATAGGCTTTGCTCTGCTCCCGGTAACGCTCGGCCTCTCTGGCAAATTGCAGCGCCTGCTGGTAGCTCTCCCGCAGCTTCTGGTTTTCCGGGGTATCGCTCTTGGGCACGCTCTGCAACAGGGATTCGGCCTGGGCAATGGCATCGTCGGCGCGCACGGCTGGCGGCAACAAGATAAGGGAGAGCAGCAAGAGGGTGAGCAGGCGTTGCAACATGAGGCTCGTTTCCGTTCAGAAGAGGTGGCCCTAGCCTAAAACAGGGCAGGGAGGCGGGTAAAGCAGTCTATATTAATGATTCATAACACAAATAACAGGAAGTCGTGCTGCCGTTTCGCTATGATCCCGGCCGCTTTCTCTCCACCGAGTCGAATATGTCAGCTGTTGATCTGGGCACAGCCCCGCTATCTCGCCTTTTCTGGCGTTACGTAACCCCGACCGTGGCGGCCATGCTGATCACCGGCATCTATGTCACCATCGATGGCATCTTCGTTGGCCATGTGCTGGGTCAGGATGGCATGGCCGGTTTGATGCTGGCTTATCCCATCTGCGCCGTGCTCTATGCGGTGGGGGCGCTGATCGGCATGGGGGCCTCGTCGCTGGTCTCCTTCTATCTGGGGCAGGGCAACCCGGCCAAAGCCCGCCATATCGTCGGAAATGCGCTGGTGATGGTGTTGCTGGCCTCGGCACTGCTCAGTTTTATCGGGATCCGCTATGGCGAGCCCATGCTGGCCTGGATGGGGGCGGAGGGGGAGATCTTCACCGCCGGGCTCTCCTACCTGCAGGCCTACGCCTGGCTTGGCGTCTTTGCGGTGCTGTCGATGGCGTTCAGCTCGCTGCTGCGCAACGATGGGCGCCCCGGATTTGTCACCCTCATCATGGTAGTCGGGGGGCTGCTCAACGTGCTGCTCGACTATCTGTTGATGGTGGTGTTTCCGTTCGGACTGGCCGGGGTGGCGACGGCCACCATGCTCTCCCAGGCAGTGACGGGCCTTGCTTGCCTGTGGCACTTCTTCACACCGCGTAGCCAGCTGCGGATAAGTTGGGACACCTTGCGCCCCGATCTGCGGCTGATGGGCGAGACGGTGCGCCTCGGGGTCTCCAGTTTTCTGATGTACCTCTATCTCTCGGTAGTGCTGGCGCTGCACAACAAGGCGTTGCTGGCGGTCGGCACTTCGCTGCATGTGGCGGCCTACGGGGTGATCAGTTACACCGAGGCCTTCTTCTATCTGGTGTTCGAGGGGATCGCCATGGGTATCCAGCCCATCGCCAGCTTCAACGCAGGAGCCGGTCACTGGCGGCGGGTGCTGCGGATCCGCAACCTGGCACTCGGAGTGACGTTGGGGATCGCCCTGTGCGCCATGTTCCCGCTTTATCTGTGGCCGGAGGCGGCGGTCTATCTGTTTGCCGGCGACAACGCCACCCTGCTGCCGGTGGCGAGCCTCGGGATCTGGCTCTACTTCTGGGGGCTGCCGATGGAGGGCTTGCTGCTGGTGGGGGCCACCTACTTCCAGGCCATCAATCGGGCTCGCATCGCCTCCCTGCTCACTGGTGGCAAGCTGGTGCTGATCGGCGGTTTCTTGTGGGGATTCTCGACCCTGTGGGGCGTGCCCGGGGTCTGGCTGGCATTGCCAACGTGCAGCTCATTGCTGGTGTTGGTGATGTGGCGGGCGATGCGTCGGGAGTCCGGCGCCCACGCGCTGGCCGGATAGGTAATCAGGTTCGACGTGCAGATAGCAGACAGGCAGCCATGGGCTGCCTGTTTTGTTAGAGGATGTTTTGTTAACGGGCTCTGCCGATTCAGGGCTTGAAGGCACCGATAAAGATGGCGGGATCGACCCGGGTGTCGTTGAGGCTGACGTTCCAGTGCATATGGGGGCCGGTAGCGCGGCCGGTCGAACCGACTCGCCCGACGATGCCGCCACGCGGCAGGCTCTGGCCGAGCTTCACATCGATCTTCGACATGTGGCAGAACATGCTGATGAGCCCCTGACCGTGGTCGACAAAGACGGTATTGCCATTGAAGAAGTAGTTGCCGATCAGGATCACCTTGCCGGCGGCGGGGGACTTGATCGGGGTGCCGGCGTCCACGGCGAAGTCGAGGCCGGAGTGGGGATTGCGCTCCTCGCCATTGAAGAAACGACGCAGGCCAAACGGGCTGGAGAGGGGGCCGTTGACCGGCTTGTCGAACATCAGGTTGCTCGGCTGGTTGGGGCTGAAGGTCTGGTAAGCCCGGGTCTGCTCCGCCAGCTCTCGGTTGATGCGGGTCATATCCTCGGCGAGCGGATTGACCTGACGGCTGTTCTTGAGCTTGATGTGCTGCTCGCGGTAGTGCTTGGGGGTCACGGTGAAGCCGAGAGTACGGCCATCACCTGTGGTCAGTTGCTGGGCGCCGGGCGTGCTTTTCAGAGAGATGCCGACGATGGCGATCCACTGGTTGTCTTCGCGCACTACCAGCACGGGCTTGTCGTGATAGCGGGCCGTGGGGGCAGTGGGTGACGCGCCAAGAGGGATCACCGCAACGCCACCTGGTACCGGATGGTTGAGCAGGCGACTGATAAAACCCTCGGCCAAGGCCGACTGGCTGGCCAGTAACAACAACAGACAACACACAACTCTCATGACGATACCACTCGATGTTAAAGCGCCCGGGATGGCGGGATGACAACCCCCTGTCCGGCATTCGTCGATCACTAAAGGGTGATCACGGCACGCTGGCCACGACAGGCGCGGCTGATGCCCCTTTTGTGCATAGTTGCGTCAGGTTTTATGTCGTGCTCGGGTTGCTTCGCCATTGAGTCGCCCCCGCCCTGGCTCTAGAATCGGCTTCCGGCACTTATGCCACCGACACTCCGAGGAGACGATATGAACGGATTACCCCCTTTGCGCACCACACCGGCCCGATACACGACAGGTCGTGGCTGGCTCTGGGTTCGCAGCGGGTTCGATATCTTCAACAAGGGGATGGGGATCAGCGTAGCCATGGTGCTGGTCTGGTTTATGGTGGGCATGCTGCTGGAGCAACTGCCGGCGGGGGGCCTTATCTCCCAGCTGCTCTACATGGTGTGGGGCGCGGGTTGGGTGGCGGTCGCCGCTCGGGGTTATCGGGGGGAGCCGCTGCAGTTTGCCGATCTCTTCGCCGGTTTTCGCCACAAGTTGACCCCGCTGATGCTCGGCGGTCTGCTGGTGTTGCTGCTGTTCAGCCTGGTTGGTCTCGTCTGTCTCGGTCTGCTCTCCGTGTGGGGGCTGCTCCCGCTGTTGACGCAGGATCCCGAGAGCATGGTGGTCTCTGCCAGCCAGTTGCAACAACTGCTGCTGGTGTTGCTGGTGGGAATGCTGCTCATCATTCCCGTGCTGATGGGGGTCACCTTTGCTCCTGCGCTGATCTACCACCACGATATCGGCATCATCCAGGCGGTGCGTCTGAGCTTCTTCGGCTGCTGGCGCAATATGTGGCCCTTCTTCTGGTGGGGGCTGCTCTCAGCCATGTTGCTGCTGTTTGGCGCGGCGCTGCTGCTGGTGGGTCTGCTGGTGGTGATCCCGGCGCTCAACTACTCCATCTATGTGGCTTATCGGGATATTTTCCTGGACGAGAGTGCGCAGCAGGAAGCGCCTCACTCAGAACCATTCGGATTTGAAGCCTGATCAAGGGATCGGAATGAAGAAGGGGCACGCAGCGGCCCCTTCTCTTCATGGTCGGGTTTGAGGTGTGCTTACTCCTGCCAGATGGGATCCGCCGCCATGCGGGCTAGCAGAAAATCGAGGAAGCTGCGCAGCAGTGGCGACATCTGTTTGCGGGTAGCATACACCCCGTAGACCCCGAGGCGCTTGGGCTGCCAGTCGGTCAGCAGGGGCACCAGTTCTCCGCGCTCCAGATAGGGTTGGGCCGAGTAGCGTGGCTGCAGGCTGATCCCTGCGCCTTCCAGCGTTGCTTCCAGCAGCAGGTTGGAGATATTGGCGCTCAGGTTACCGCTGACCGGCACTGACTCGGGACCGTCCGGTCCATTAAACTCCCACAGGCTCTTGCCGAAGTAGGTGTAGGTGAGGCAGTTGTGCAGCGCCAAATCCTGCACCTTGTGTGGCATCGGATGACGGGCCAGATAGGCCGGGCTGGCACAGACTACCGAGTGGCAGGTGCCGAGACGGCGCGCCACCAGATTGGGGTCGAGGTCGTTGGTGATGCGCACCGCCAGATCGATCCGCTCCTCTACCAGATTGACGGTTCTGTCGAGCAGCAGAATGTCGATGGCCGTCCCCGGGTATTGCGCCAGATAGTCGTTGGCAGCCCCGACCAGCAGCGCTTCTGACAGGGAGTAGCTGCTGGTGATCCGCAGTTGTCCCTTGGGGGCGTCATCTCCCTTCACGGCGATCTGCTCCATTTCTTCGCCGAGGGCCAGCATGGCGCGGGCCCGGTTCAGCGCTTCCTCTCCCGGCCCGGTCAGGCTCAGACGACGGGTGGTGCGGTGCAGCAGGCGAGCGCCCATCCAGCTCTCCAGCTCGGCCAGATAGCGTGACACCATGGCGCGCGACATATCCAGTTTCTCTCCGGCGCCGCTCAGGCTCCCCTGTTCGACTACGCTGACGAAGACCCGCAATGCGGTCAGTCGATCCATGTATGGCTCTCTATATGTTCGATAAGTGCAACAGTGATGTGCTTTTTATGCTGTATTTGCACCTTATGTGATCCAATACACTCTGTCCATCAAATGAACCCCCGAATACTTAATGAGGAATAGATGATGAACAACACCCTGATCCGCAACCTGACTCTGGCGACCACCCTGCTGAGTGGCGCCGCACTGGCAGCCCCCCTGAGCGTGACCGTCTATAACCCTGGCGAGAAGGCGATCTTCCCGGTCTCCTCCTCACTGGTGACCGGTGACAAAGAGGCCATCCTGATCGATGCCCAGTTCGACGTACAAAATGGTCAGGCGCTGGTCGACATGATCAAGAAGAGCGGCAAGAAGCTGACCACTGTCTATATCAGTGCCGGTGACCCCGACTTCTACTTCGGTCTGGAGCCGGTCATGGCTGCGTTCCCGGATGTCAAGGTGCTGGCCGACCAGCATGTGGTTGACCACATCAACCAGACCAAGGATGCCAAGCTGAACTACTGGAGCCCGATCCTCGGCAAGGGGGCACCGAAGAGCCTGACCGTGCCGCAAGTGATGACGGCCAGTCACCTGACGCTGGATGGCGAGAAGATTGAAATCAAAGAGATGAACACCCCGAATGCCTACCTCTGGGCCCCTTCCATCAAGACTGCTTTTGGTGGTGTGCCGGTTTACCACGGGGTGCATGTCTGGATGGCCGACAGCCAGACCAAAGCGGCCCGCAGCAACTGGGTCAAGGCGCTGGACAACCTGCTGGCCCTGAAACCCGAACGTGTAGTACCGGGCCACTTCCTGGGCACTGCGCCCAAAGGCACTGCTGCTGTGACCTTTACCCGTGACTATGTAGAGCGTTTCGAGCTGGAGCTGGCCAAGGCAAAAAATTCCGGCGAGCTGATTGAGGCCCTGAAGAAGGCCTATCCGGCACTGCCGGTTGACGATGGTCTGGCCATCGGTGCCAAGGTCAATACCGGCGAGATGAAGTGGTAAGCCACTGAGCCTGCTCTCCCTGTGTTTTTTTACCGGGCCTCAGGGCCCGGTTTTTTATCCGAGATTGAAGCGAGAATGAAGATGAGCGAACCACAAACCATCCTCCATTATGTCTATGACCCGCTCTGTGGCTGGTGCTACGGTGCCGCCCCCCTGTTGCAGGCGGCAGCCACCATTGACGGGCTCGAGATCGAGCTGCATGCGGGCGGTCTCTGGCTGGGTAGTCGCCGTCAGCCGATGGGCGAGGCATTGCGTGATTATGTGCGCCCCCATGATCAGCGGATCGAAGCGCTGACCGGTCAGCATTTTGGCGAGCGCTACTTCAACGAACTGCTGCTGCGGGAAGGGGCTCTGCTGGACTCCGAGCCGCCGATCCGCGCGGTCTTGGCCGTCACGACATTGGGGGGCGATGGGCTGGCCATGTTGCACCGGATCCAACAATCCCACTATAGGGAAGGGAGCTGGATTGGTGAGCCGGCGTTTCTTGCCAGGCTGGCGGCAGAGCAGGGGATTGCAGCGGAGGCATTCCAGCAAGCTTATCTGCAGGCCCCCTTGCTGCAACATCTGGCAGATAGCCAGGGCTGGATGAAATGGCTGGGTGGTCAGGGTTATCCTACCCTTGGGCTGATGCACAAGGGGCGGGTCACGCCTGTACGGGTTGCCGATTTTATGGGGGAGCCGGATGCTCTGAGCACGCATCTGCTGGCTCTAATGACATGATGGCTGTTATTTGAACACGAGACCGCTTCAGGAAAGGTGTCCAGGGCCGATAGGCAAACAATCACAGAAACGGTATGAAATCCTTCTGTTTTCCGGGTGCAGGCTATGCTCTATATGACCATTCCCGGTGGATGTTGCGGGAGTGAAGACTCATTTCAAGGAAGCCCTTATATGTTCAAAAACATGTCCATCGGCCAGAAACTGAGTGCCGGATTTGCCATCCTGGCCTTGTTGGTACTGGGCTTGGCCTGGTTTTCAATCAGCCAGCTGGCAAAGCTCTATGGTGATACCGAAACCATCACGGGTAATTTACTGCCTTCTACTCGTCTGGCGAGCCAGATGCATGTTGCCGTGCTGGATGCGCGTCGTTCAGAGTTGGCCCAGGTCATCGGTGGCCTGAACAAGGATGAGCAAGAGGTAAGCGATCGCACCCTGACCTTCAATAAGGCCAAGCAGGAATTTGAGCAAGCAGCCCAAAAATATGGTGCTTTACCTTTCACTACTGGTGAAGAGAAGCAGGTTTATGAGCAGGTGGTTGCGGCGGGGGCCAAGTATTTTTCGGTACATGACCAGCTGTTAAATGCCTTTGCTGCTGGCGATCTGGATAAAGTCAGAAGTCTGCGCAAAAACGAGACTCGTGCCGCATTGGAAGAGGTTGGTGCCAAGTCATATCGTTTGCGGGAGATCAATAACGAGATTGCCGATGAGATGGTGAAAGACATTGCGGCCATGTATAGCAATGCCAGAACCATGAGCATTATTGTCAGCCTGGTGACGCTGGCTTTTGTGGTGGTGATTGCCTGGCTGTTGACCGCCCAGATCCGCAATCCGGTGATGGCCCTGCTGGAGCAGACCCGCCGTGTCTCCTCCGGTGATCTTACCTCCCGCATCGATATGCAACAGTTCAACAATGATGAACTGGGGACTCTTGCCAAAGGGTTTGGCGAGATGCAGACCAATTTGCGTACCCTGGTCAGTGAAGTCTCGGGCTCAGTGGTGCAACTGAGTTCGGCCACCGAAGAGATGAGCTCGGTAGCAAGGCAGTCAGCGGCCAACATGAGTGCCCAGCAGCATGAACTTAATCAGCTGGCAACCGCGATGAACGAGATGCAGGCTACGGTTCAGGAGGTTTCTCGCAACACTAGCGATGCCGCCAGTGCCGCCACCTCGGCCAGCGAAACCGCAGAGATTGGGGCCAAGACTGTTAATGACTCTATTTTGCGCATCGAGCGGGTAGCGGGGGCCATCGAGAGCACTGCAGTGGTGATCCGCCAACTGGGCGATGATAGCCGCAATATCGGCATGGTGCTGGAGGTGATCCGCGGCATTGCCGAACAGACCAATCTGCTGGCATTGAACGCGGCGATTGAAGCGGCCCGGGCCGGTGAGCAGGGACGGGGTTTTGCGGTGGTGGCTGATGAGGTGCGTACTCTGGCCAAACGAACCCAGGACTCCACCTCCCAGATCAATACCATCATTGCCGAGTTGCAGCAGCGTGCCGAACAGGCGGGCAGTACCATGCAACAGAGTCAGGAGCTGATGAACACCACGGTAGCTACCGCTCGGGAAGCGGGCGAGTCCATTTCCCAGATCAGTGGCTCGGTCAGCAGCATCTCCCACATGAACATCCAGATTGCGACAGCCACCGAAGAGCAGGGGGCGGTGAGTGAGGAGCTCAACCGCAACGTGGTCAATATCAGCCACGCCTCCGAAGAGGTGGCTGCCGGTGCCACCCAGATGGCTCAAGCTTGCAATGAGTTGAACCATCTGGCCAGCCAGTTGCAGGATATGGTGCGCCGTTTCAGGGTGTAATCCCTTGTCGAGTCAAACAGCCCGATTGCCGCGAGGTGATCGGGCTGTGTTATTTCCGAGGGCCAGAGCGAGCCGATGACTTGTTCCGCCGGGTGATATTGTGCATGCTGATGGCCCATTTTCCAGGCAGGACTCTTGCTGTATGAATCTTCGCGATCTCGAATATCTGGTGGCGCTGGATGAGGAAAAACATTTTCGCAAAGCCGCTGAACGCTGCTTTGTCAGTCAACCCACCCTGAGCGGCCAGCTGCGCAAGCTGGAGGATGAACTCGGGGTCATTTTGATCGAACGTACCTCGCGCAAGGTGCTGTTTACCCCGGCTGGCGATGCCATGGCCCATCAGGCTCGTCGGGTGCTCAAGGAGGTGCGCGAGCTCAAGAGCATCGGTCAGCACTTCTCCGAGCCGATGTCCGGGGAGATCCATATCGGTTTTATTCCGACCGTGGGCCCCTACCTGTTGCCCCGCATTATCCAGACCCTGCGTGAGCATTTTCCCCAGCTGGAGTTCTATCTCTATGAGGAGCAGACCCAAACCCTGCTCAAACGGCTGGAAGAGGGGGAGCTGGATTGCGTCATTCTGGCCGAGATGCCGGGGATGGAGGGGTTTGGTTCAATCCAGCTCTACCACGAGCCGATGTGGTTGGCTGTGCCTTGCCATCACCCCGAAGCACAGGCCAGACAGGTGCCACTCGGCAATCTCAAGGGCAAGAAATTGCTGATGCTGGCCGATGGCCACTGTTTGCGGGAGCAGGCGATGGGATTCTGTTTCGCCGGCGGGATAGGTGAGGATCAACGCTTCAAGGGGACCAGTCTCGAGACGCTGCGCAACATGGTGGCCGCCGGTAGCGGCATGACCCTGGTGCCAAAGCTGGCCGTACCCGCCGATCATGATGAGGGAGGTGTGAGCTATCGTCCTGTGGTTGACCCTGTGCCGGGTCGTACCATCTCGCTGCTCTATCGCCACTACTCGGTACGTCGCCCCTGTTTCAACGAGCTGGCCGCCTCGATTGCCACGCTGATGAGCAAGCAGTTGGCCCAATAAAAAAACCGGCAGCCAAGGCTGCCGGTTTTGCTTCTGCCGCGAGAGCAGCTTAGAAGATATCGTCGGTTGAGACAGGCCCTTCCACATCGGGGTTGTCACCACCATAGACCTGATTGCCGTCCGAACTGGGCGCGGCGTAACGGGTCGGCTCGGTCCCTTCCTTGAAGTATTCGTCGGTTCCGCCACTGGTCGCCAGCAGTCCGGTTTCGCTGTCAATCTTCACCGTCATGATCCCTTCGGGAACCGGCATCTTGTGCTCCGGCAGCTTTTTGAGGGCGACTTTCATGAAGTCGATCCAGATAGGCTGTGCAGCGCCACCACCAAACTCGGCACGGCCAAGGCCACGCTGGTGGTTGTCAAAACCGATCCAGGAAGTAGCTACGATGTCCGGGGTATAGCCGGAGAACCAGGCATCCCGCGATTCGTTGGTGGTACCGGTTTTGCCGGAGATATCGTGACGTTTCAGGTCACGGGCTGCACGCCAGCCGGTACCACGCCAGCCGTTGCCACCCCAGATGGCTGTGCTCAAGGTGTCGGTGATCAGGAACGCGCTCTGGGCACTGATGGTATGCGGGGCGATGGTTGGCGCGAGAGGGGTCTGCGTGCCATCTTGTGCTGCGCCATCAACAGTTGGCTCCGGCAGTGTGCTCTGCTCGGACGCCGTCTGCTGTTCGCAATTGTTGCAGGCAATGGCAGGATTGGCCTGATAGAGGGTGTTCTCCAGGCTGTCGGTGACTTTGTCGATGAAGTATGGGGTCACCAGGAAGCCACCGTTGGCCAGTACCGAGTAACCACGCACCACCTCGAGGGGGGTAAATTCGGCTGCGCCCAGCGCCAGTGACTCATGGGGCGAGATGAAGTCGCGGGGGAAGCCAAAGCGTGTCAGACCGTCGATATAGGTATCCAGACCGATGGCGCGCATCAGTCGAACCGACATCACGTTCTTGGACTTGGCCAAACCCAGACGCAGCGGGGTGGGGCCATCATAAACGGCCGGGGAGTTCTTGGGCTGCCACATGGGCCCTTTTGACGGATCCCACTGGTTGATTGGCGCATCGTTGATGAGCGACGCCAGGGTATAGCCGTGCTCCAGCGCGGTCGCATAGAGGAAAGGCTTGATATTTGAACCGATCTGGCGACGCGCCTGATCGACCCGGTTGAATTTGGATAGTTCGAAGCTGAAGCCGCCAACTACTGCTTCCAGCGCGCCATTTTTCGGGTTCATGGCAACCAGCGCGGCGTTGACGTCCGGGATTTGGGCCAGCAGCAATTCTTCGCCCTCTTCCCGCACCCAGATCTGGGCGCCGACTTTCAGTACATCGCGTGCCGATTTCGGGGCATAGCTTTGGCGGTCGTCGGTAATAAAGGAGCGAGCCCATTTAATGCCGTTCCAGCCCAGCTCTGCTTCCTTGCCATTTTTAAGTACCAGTGTGGCGCTACGGTCACCGAGCTTGGTCACGACTGCCGCCATCAGCGGATCATAAGTGGGTTGCTTGCCAAGGTGGGCCACGATCTGCTCGTAATCCCAAGCTGTTTCGCCTGCCTTCCACAACTGGGCCGTCGGGCCACGATAGCCGTGACGCATATCGTAGGCAAAGACGCCATCCAGCAGAGCCTGTCTGGCGGCCCTTTGGCGTTCGGCAGAGACGGTAGTGTAGACGTGCAGGCCCATGGTGTAGGCATCTTCACCAAACTGCTCTACCATCTTCTGGCGTACCATTTCACCCAGATAGGGAGCGTGCAGGGTCACTTCGGCGCCGTGAAAACGGGCCTTGATCGGCATTTTGGACGCTTCGTCAAACTGGGCCTGGGTGATCTTGCCGGTCTCCAGCATCCGACCAAGCACAACGTTGCGGCGCGCAAAGGCGCGCTCGGGGGATCGGATGGGGTTGAGCATGGAGGGGGCTTTGGGCAGACCGGCAATGATGGCGATCTCGTCCAGCCCCAGATCCTTGACCTCTTTACCAAAATAAACCTGAGCCGCAGCACCGATCCCGAAGGAGCGATAACCGAGAGGGATCTTGTTGAGGTACAGTTCGAGGATCTCGTCTTTTGAGAGATTCTGCTCGATCCGCCAGGCCAGGAAGACCTCCTTTATCTTGCGGATGATGGTTTTCTCATTGCTCAGGAAGAAGTTGCGTGCAACCTGCTGGGTAATGGTGCTGGCACCCTGACGGGCATGACCTGATACGGCCCAGACGGAGGCGGCGCGAATGATGCCGATGGGGTCAATGCCGGGGTGCTCGTAGAAGCGGGCATCTTCGGTTGCCAGTACGGCATCGATCATTGGTTGGGGGATTTCATCCAAGCGCAACGGAATGCGACGGATTTCGCCATATTGGGCGATCAATTCCCCATCTCGGCTGTAGACCCTCATCGGGGTTGCCAGTTTGACATCACGCAGTGCGGTGACATCGGGCAGTTGGGGTTTGATATAGAAGTAGATACCGATGAGGCTGGCAACACCCAGCACAGCACCCAGCATCATGACAATAAACAGGCGAACGAGCCATTTCAGCATGGAAGAACTACCAATCGTCTTAAATTTAGCCAACGGGCGCAGAGTATAGCCCTTTTGCCATCTGGAATTCGAGGTTTTCCTGTGGCAAGTCACCCATCGACAGGATGCGAGAGGTTAGCACTACAGTGAGCAATAACCAAGGTGCCTCCCTTTATCTCAAGAAAGCGAGGTGGGTCACTTTTCGGTATAAACTTTATGACATTGATAGTTAGAGCATTTAGGATGGATCAAGCTCTCATCTGATTAGAGTGTCCTACACTCAATTCAGGTATAAAACCCAATAACGCATGGATGTGTATATGTTTGGGCTATTTAATAAGGGATCCCTCCTCCCCCTGGTGGGCATTGATTTCGGTAGCCAGACCATCAAGGCCGTTACCCTCACTGGTCGTCCCGGCAAGCTGCATATTGAATCTGTTGCCGAGGTCGCCACCCCGAAAGGTACGCTGGTTGATTACCAGCTACAGGATATCGAGCGGGTCAGCCCATCTTTGAAAACCCTCAAGCGCCTTATCTCTGGCCACAGCGATTATGCCGCGACAGCGGTGACTGGTTCCAATGTGATCACCAAGGTCATCCAGATTGATGCTCGCCTTGGTGACAAGGAGCTGGAGAGTCAGGTGCAGCTGGAGGCCGAACAGATAATTCCCTTTCCCCTCGATGAAGTCAGCCTCGATTTTGAGGTGCTGGACACCAGCGCCAGTGAAGATCGTCAGGATGTCCTGTTGAGCGCAGCCCGTACTGAGAGCGTCAATGGCCGGGTCAGCGCTCTCGCTGAGGCTGGCATTGCCGTCAAGGTAGTGGATGTGGGAGCCCATGCCTTGGGGCGGGCCGTTGTGGCCTGTTTGCCCGAGTTGCAGGAGAGTGAGCGACCGATCGGGGTGATCGACATTGGCGCCAGTGCCATGACCTTCGCAGCCTTGGTCAAGGGAGAGGTGATCTACTCGCGCTTGCAGAATTTCGGCGGTGATCAATATAGCCAGGCGCTCTCCTCTTTTTATGGCATGACCCTCGATGAAGCTGAGCAAGCCAAGACCAAAGGCACCTTGCCTGTTGACCATGAGTTGGACGTGTTGATGCCACATATCAACTCGCTGTTGCAACAGGTGCGGCGCAATATCCAGCTGTTTTGCAGCTCGTCAGGTTATCGTGATATAGCCAAACTGGTGTTGACCGGGGGAGGCAGCTTGCTACCTGGCTTGTTGGTACAGGTAAAAGAGGAAGCCAATTGCGAGGTGTTTCATCCGGATTTGTTCGCCCTGTTTGGCAAACCGAAAGGAGAGGTTGATCTGGTACATGGCGCTAAATATATGACGGCATTCGGGTTGGCTCTGAGGAGTTTTACACCATGTCAAATATAAACCTTCTCCCCTGGCGCGAGGCTCGTGCTCAGCGGCAAAAGAAACAGTTTGGTGCCCTGCTCGGGCTTTTCGTGTTGGTCACTGTCGCACTGAGCCTCTTTGCCAACTGGCTGGTCGAGCGTCAGATTGCCGCCCAGCAGCAGCGTAATCAGCGTCTGGTTCAGGAGATGACCATCCTGGATGCACAACTGGGAGAAATCCGCCTGCTTAAAGAACGTCGCAAGGAGCTGATCGATCGGATGCAACTCATTGAACATCTTCAAATGCGTCGAAATGTGCCCGTTCGTCTTTTCAACCAGTTGCCCTCTCTGGTACCCAATGGGGTTTACCTCAATACCCTCTCGTTGCAGAACAATATTATCGATGTCAACGGCAAGACAGAAGCTTATGGTCGAGTGGCCAGCATGATGCGTCGAATCGATGGTTCCGGCTGGCTGGGACAGTCGAAAATAAGCACCATTTTTGCAGCGGAGGTCGCGCCGGTATCGTTGAGTCAATTCTCGATGATGTTCCTGATTGCCAATAATACCGCGGCTGCCGGGGATATGGCCAAGGAGAGCAAATGAACCTTCAGCAACTCAACGAGCTTGATCTGAATGACATCGCGAGCTGGCCAAAATGGGCGAAAGCTGTCTTTATCCTGCTGTGCTGTGTGTTGACTGGTGGCGCTATTTATTACTACGTGATTGCCAATTCCTTAGGCAATCTGACCAAAGAGAGCGCCAGAGAGACGGAGCTGAAAGGCCAGTTTGAAAGCAAGGCGATGCTGGCAGCCAATTTGGGCGCCTACAAGGCACAAATGATCCAGCTCGAGCAACTGGTCGATACCCAGCTCAAGCAGTTGCCCAATACCCATGAGGTCGCCGGTTTGCTGGACGATATCAGTTTTATTGCCACCGATAATGGCTTGAAACTCAATCGCATCAACTGGGAACCGGAGGTCAAGCACGAGTTTTCTACCGAATTGCCCATGCGGATCGAGGTAGTAGGTAATTATCATCAGATCGGCAAGTTTACGGCAGATATGGCAGCCCTGCCTCGTATCGTCATACTCGACTCCTTTACCTTGAGTCAGAGCAAGGATGAGGGAGACCTGATTGCTATGTCGATGCTGGCCAAAACCTACAAGTACAACGGTAAAACAGTGGAGCAGAAACAATGAGACGCATCTGCTGGTTGTTACCTGCCCTCTTGCTGACGGCCTGTGGTGGTCAGGAGGAGATGGATTCCTATATTGCCGAAACAAAGGCAAGACCCCCTGTACCTATTGAACCCTTACCCCAGTTGAAGCCGTTTTCCCCCATGCACTATCAACAACGCGATCTGCGTAGTCCCTTCATGATGCCGCAACCAGAAGCAAGTGTCGGGCGCGCGAATAGTGCCCAGGTGAAGCCTGATTGCGCACAGGTTATGATGGACAGAGAAAAAGAGGTATTGGAAAACTACTCTCTCGCCAGCTTGTCAATGCACGGCTCCTTGGGAAAGGCCGGGCAGTTGTGGGCCCTGATCAGCACACCTGATGGAAAATCAATACGGGTCGGGCTCAACCAGTATATGGGGCTCGATCAGGGTAGAGTCATCAAGATTACTCCTACGGCAGTGGATTTACTGGAAACCATTCCGGACGGGAAGGGGTGCTGGGTAACAAGAGAAACCCAGTTGGCGATGGCCAATATGCAAGAAAAACAATAATCAGGGACGAACAGCAATGAGAACAACCATAGACAGTGTAACAAAAGTGGCTTTGCTGTTTTGCGCCAGTGCCTTTGGTCAGGCGTGGGCAGTGGCAACCTTGCAAGAGATAAAAGTTAATCCATTGCTGGCAGACCAGTTGCAACTGGAGCTCAGCTTCAGCGAGCCTGTGAGTGGCTTTACCGATCGTCTCTCCTATCAACCTAACCAGCTCCTGTTGCATGTCCCCGGTGCTGTGGGCGCACTCAAGGTGAACCCGCTGCCTATTCAGCGTCAGGGAGTAGACAACATCAAGGTGGAAGGGAAGGGGGCAGGCCTTGATATCAAGATCGCTCTCGATCAGCTGGCTCCCTATCAGGTGCAGCAACAGGGTAATAAATTGCTGGTTTCCCTTGGTGAAGGGACCTCATCAGCTCTGATTAATGGCGAAAGCGCCCTGATTGCACCTGCCGCAACGGCTTCCTCAGCCATGGTGGCCACTCCAGCTCCTTCGGCACTGCTCAATTCTCAGGTTGTTGCCAAGTCAATGCCTGTTGCACCGGTAACCCCTCCTGTTGCGACGCCTGCTGCCAGCAAACCACTGCTCGGCAGCTATCAGAACAGTGGCGGTGGAGCCTATTTCAACTCGGTGACCGGGGTGGATTTTCGTCGTGGCAAGGATGGTCAGGGGGAGTTTCTGGTCACACTTGACAACAGCTCCGCTGCCGTCGATGTGAGCAGCCGCGGTCAAACTGTGCTGGCCAAGTTTCATGGTACTCGCGTGCCTGATGGTTTGCTTAATCTGATCAATGTACAGGATTTTGCGACACCGGTCTCTCAGGTTGAGGTGTCCCGGCAGGGCAACGATACCCTGTTTGAGCTGTCGGTTAATGGCCAGTTTGATTACCGTTACGATCAGGCTAATAAACTTTTCATTATCGAAGTGAAAAAACGCACGGCGGCATCTGCGTCTTCAAAGCAGTATCAGGGCAAGCCCATCTCATTGAACTTCCAGGATATCCCGGTTAGAACCGTGTTGCAGCTTATCGCTGACTTCAACAACCTCAATCTGGTTACTACCGATTCTGTGGCAGGCAATCTGACACTACGTCTGGATGGCGTGCCCTGGGAGCAGGCGCTCGACATCATTTTAAAAGTGCGCGGTCTGGATAAGCGGCTAGATAACAACATCCTGCTGGTTGCTCCGGCTGAAGAGATTGCAGCACGGGAGAAACAGCAGTTGGAGAGCCGGAATCAGGTGGCTGATTTGGCCCAGTTATATACCGAATATATGCAGATCAACTATGCAAAAGCATCCGAAGTGGCTGCTCTGCTCTCATCCGAGAGTACCAAGTTGCTATCGCCACGTGGCGCGGTGAGTGTGGATGAACGGACCAACGTGCTGGTTGTGAAGGATACGGCTGAGGTTATCAGCAGTATCAAGCGGATGCTGGATATTCTGGATATCCCGGTCAAGCAGGTGGTGATCGAAGCGCGTATGGTGACCATCGATGACGGTTTCGATGAAGCGCTCGGGGTACGTTGGGGAGTGACCAAGAACGATGGTCACGGCAACAGCACTTCAGGCTCTATTGAAGGGAATGATTCGTCCGGTAATAACGACGGTAGTTCAACGATTACCAGACCCTCGGTCGATAATCGGATGAACGTCAATCTGCCGGTGACCAATGCTGCCGGTACCTTGGCATTCCAGGTTGCCCGTCTGGCCGATGGAACCCTGCTTGACCTTGAATTGTCTGCGCTGGAAAAAGAGAGCAAGGCCGAGATTATCGCCAGTCCGCGGGTGACCACTGCGAACCAGAAACCGGCGTTGATCGAACAGGGTACCGAGATCCCCTATGTGGAGTCCTCTTCCAGTGGTGCAACCTCGGTCACCTTCAAGAAGGCGGTACTGAGCTTGAAAGTCACGCCGCAGATCACCCCTGACAACCGGGTGATCCTCGACCTGACCGTGACCCAGGATACCAAGGGCGAAACCGTACCGACCGGTACCGGTGATGCAGTCTCCATCAACGCCCAGTCCATCACGACGCAGGTACTGGTTAACAATGGCGAGACACTGGTGCTGGGCGGCATCTATCAGCAGACTATCAAAAGCGATGTGACCAAGGTGCCCTTGCTGGGTGATATCCCCGGATTGGGCGCCCTGTTCCGCAAGACCACCAGCGAGAACAAAAAGCGTGAACTGCTTATTTTCGTGACCCCCAAGATAGTCACCGACGCCTTCTGAAGGCTTTACATGTGAAGGTAAAACACATATAACCTTACGCCCCAATGAGGCTGGGGCGTAAGGGCTGCGGTTGCCAGTCCCGATATCTATTGAGATAATCCCCCTCCTGATCCATCGCAAGATAAGGTTCATAGGTACCCCGATCCAGTATTTATCGGGGTCGTACAGTTTGTAATTACTAACGAAAAAACATGGCTGAGAAACGCAATATTTTCCTGATAGGTCCCATGGGTGCGGGCAAGAGCACCATAGGTAGACATCTGGCAGAACAACTGCATATGGAGTTTTTCGACTCAGATCATGAGATTGAGCGCCGCAGTGGTGCTGATATCGGCTGGGTGTTTGATGTTGAAGGCGAAGAGGGTTTCCGTATTCGCGAAGAGAAGGTGATCAGCGAATTGTCTGAGCAGCAGGGTATCGTGCTGGCAACCGGTGGTGGAGCCATCAAGAGCCGGGAAACCCGCAACAAGTTGTCTGCTCGTGGCATCGTGGTCTACCTCGAAACCACCATTGAAAAGCAGTTGGCGCGTACACAGCGAGACAAACGCCGTCCTCTGCTACAGACTGAAGAGCCGCCGCGTGAGGTGCTTGAGCGTCTGGCACAAGAGCGCAACGCCCTGTATGAAGAAGTGGCTGACTTTGTTATCCAGACAGATGATCAAAGCGCAAAGATCGTTGCCAATCAGATTGTGAAGCTGATCGGTATGTAATCAAGAGGACGTCCATGGAACGGTTGAAGGTTGAACTGGGTGAGCGCAGCTATCCCATCGAGATAGCTGCCGGTTTGCTACAGCACTCCGAGGTGCTGGCAGCAAGCATCAAGGGCAGGCGGGTGATGATAGTGACCAATACGGTCGTCGCCCCGCTCTATCTTGAGAAAGTGACTTCCCTGCTGGCGGATTTTCAGGTGGAACACCTTGTTCTGCCCGACGGCGAGGCGTACAAGAACCTGGCGACCTTTGAGCAGATCATGTCTGCTCTGCTTGAAACCAACCATGGGCGCGATACGACACTGATCGCTCTGGGGGGCGGCGTGATCGGGGATGTGGTGGGCTTTGCGGCAGCAAGCTATCAACGTGGCATTCCTTTTATCCAGATCCCGACCACTCTGCTCTCCCAGGTTGACTCCTCTGTTGGCGGTAAAACCGCGGTCAACCACCTCCTCGGCAAGAACATGATTGGGGCTTTTTATCAGCCCAAACAAGTTGTTATCGATACCGAATGTCTGAGTACCTTGCCAGCCCGCGAATTTGCCGCAGGGATGGCCGAGGTGATCAAGTACGGCATCATTTGGGATGCTGATTTCTTCAGTTGGCTGGAGCAGAACATGGTGCGTCTGCAACAGCTGGAACCTGCCGCGCTGGCCTACGCCATCAAACGCTGCTGCGAGATCAAAGCCGATGTGGTCGGTCAGGATGAGACCGAGCACGGCGTCCGTGCGCTGCTCAATCTGGGCCACACCTTTGGTCATGCCATCGAGGCCGAGCAGGGGTATGGCAACTGGCTGCACGGTGAAGCAGTGTCCGCCGGCACCATGCTGGCTGCCTGGACTGCGCAGGCACGTGGCGATATGAGCGAAGCGGACGTTGCGCGAGTGCGCGCCCTGCTGCTGGCCGCCAATCTGCCCATTCATGCGCCTGCCGAGATGGATTTCGCCGCCTTTATTCGCCATATGCGCCGTGACAAGAAGGTGCTGGAAGGCAAGCTGCGTCTGGTGTTGCCGGTTGGCATCGGCCATGCGCAGGTGGTGGGGGATGTGTCCGATGCCGAGTTGCTGGCGGTGATCGAGTCTGGTCGTGACGAATAAACTGCTAAAACTTCCTTCCCAGCGGCAGCTGGTTGACCGGCTGCTGCATCTGATTGAATTCAATCACCCTTTCATTTTTCTCTCCGGTAAACCCGGTTGTGGTCGCGGTACCCTGTGCGAATCCCTGCTCGGCGTGTTGCCGGAAAAAGTGCGGGTGGTAAGCCTGATTGGTACGCCTGCCATGAAGATGGTGGATGTGCGCCAGCTGTTGCTGCCACAGGTGGTGGCGCGCCCGCTGTTCAATCCACAGGATGCGCTGGCGGAGAGCTTCTTTCGCATGCTGGAGGGGAGCAAGCCTGCCACCCTGTTGCTACTGATAGAGCGGGCCGACCAGTTGCCGGCCGACCTGCTGGGAGAGTTGTGGGCGATCATCCGTCATAACGATACCCTGGCGGCGCCCCATCAGCTGGCCATTATCGTCTCGGGCAGTGACGTCTGGTGTCGTACCCAACGGCCGCAGCTCAAAGGGCGAGCCATGCCAGCCCTTGAGCTGGAAGTGCCGCCACTGAGCCCGCCGGAGCAGCGCATCTTCTTGTATGAAAAAGCCAAAGAGCTCAAGATCCCGGCGACCCTCTTGCCCAAGCCGCAAGTGGAGGAGATCCTGAAAACGGCGAACGGACATCCGTCCACCATCATGCAGTTACTGGAGGATATCATGACCGACAGAAGGCCCAAGAAGCGTCAGGCGGAGTTGCCCGTCAAGAAGATTGCCACCGCTATCGCGCTGGTCGCTGGCGGCCTGCTGGCGTTGAGCTACCTGCTGCCTGCGCTGTTTGACAATGAAAGCAAACCGGCGCTGCAGGGTCCGGCGCAGAACACGGCATTGCCGATCCCGGTAGCGGGAGGCGATCCCCTCACCGCAGGCGGTTCGAATACCGATGCCGCTGCACAAGGCGCGCAAAACCGCGATGCAGCCAACAATCCCAACGGGGTAGTGAAAGATTGGCAGCCGGAGGCGAAAGTGCTTCCCAAATCGGTGGAGAGCGAAACCGTGACCACCGAATCAACCAATTACGAAGGGCGTCGGGTGGTGATCTCTGACGAGGTCGTGCAAAAGCTGATGACCGAACCCAAGGTGAGCGGCGCTCTGCCTACTGACGTGGTGGACGAGCTGACCGGCAAGAACCCGAGTGGCACAGCCCCCAGTGGTGCAATCGCAACCACGGTGCCAGCCAGTACCTCCAAAGTACTGAATCCGGCGACAACCGCAACGCCTGCTGCTACCACCAAAACAGCCAGCAACGAGCCGGTTGCCGCGCCAGCACCCAAAGTGGCCCTGACACCGGTCGCCACCTTGAACAAGAAGCCGCGCAACCACTACAGCGTTCAGCTGATGGGGGCGAGCAACACCAAGGCGGTGGATCAATTTGTCGCCGAGCATAGTCTGGCGGGCAAGGTATGGGTCTATCAGACCAAATTCCGTGGCAGTCCCTGGTATGTGGTGCTGCAAGGAGATTATGCCGGTCTGACCCAGGCCAAGAGTGCCATTCGCAAGCTTCCGCCAGCCTTGCTGAAAGGCCAGCCCTGGCCCAAGTCGTTTGCACAGGTACAAAAAGAGCTGAAGCAATAGCCTTGATACCGGATAAGGGGGTAGAATCGTCCCCCTTTTTGGGTCTTGCCTTCTTACACACCGGATTTCCATGAAAAAAACACGCGCTTTTTTAAAATGGGCCGGGGGAAAATACTCCCTGGTTGAAGAGATTGCCGAGCGCCTGCCGGCCGGGCGTGTGTTGCTGGAGCCCTTCGTCGGGGCCGGGTCTGTGTTTCTCAACACCGACTACGACGCGTATGTGCTCAACGACATCAATCCGGATCTGATCTGCCTGTACAACCACCTCAAGCTGACGCCGGACAGTTTCATTGCCGAGGCGCGCAAGCTGTTTGTGGCAGAGCACAACCACAAGGCGGCCTATTATCGGCTGCGTACCCAGTTCAATCAGACCGAGACCACCTTCGAGCGGGCACTCTTGTTCCTGTTTCTCAACCGTCACGGTTTCAACGGACTGTGCCGCTACAACAAGAAGGGCGGCTTCAACGTGCCGTTCGGTTCCTACAAGAAGCCCTATTTCCCGGAAAAAGAGCTGTGGGCCTTTGCCGAAAAGGCGCAGAAGGCGACCTTTATCTGCGAGAGCTACGCCGACGCCATCAAGCGTGCCGAAGAGGATTGGGTTATCTATTGTGATCCACCCTATGCGCCGCTCTCCACTACGGCGAGCTTCACCACCTATGCCTCCGGCGGGTTTACCCTGGATGATCAGGCGATCCTGGCGCGACTGGCCCGTCACACAGCCGCTCACAAAGGGGTGCCGGTGCTGATCAGCAACCATGATATCGAGCTGACTCGTGAGCTTTATCGCGGTGCCCGCCTCGACGAGATCCTGGTCAAGCGCACCATCAGTCGCAACGGCGGCACCCGCAACAAGGTGGCCGAGTTGCTGGCGCTCTATCCCCCCGGAATCGAACCTGAGCAGGGTTACTATCCCAGCGACAGTGAACTGCTGCCGCTGACGTAACAGACCATGCGGCGCCCAGGGGCGCCGTTTTTTTATGGGCGCGCCTAGGCCCGTGCCGATGCCCCAAAACCTAGGTGGCTGGGGGAGGGGAGGCGATTGCCCCATTTACCCCGCATTCGAGTCGTTTTCGCCCGCCTTTTACGTTAAAATTGCGCCGCTTTTTCTCCCTGGCTGCCAATGGATGATGCTGATGAAAGACTTTCTGATTGCCCCCTCGATCCTCTCTGCCGATTTTGCCCGTCTGGGTGACGATGTAGCCAAGGTACTGGCTGCAGGTGCCGACGTGGTTCACTTCGACGTGATGGACAACCACTATGTCCCCAACCTGACCATTGGCCCCATGGTCTGTCAGGCGCTGCGTGACTACGGTATCGAGGCCCCCATCGACGTGCACCTGATGGTCAAGCCGGTGGATCGCATCATTCCCGATTTTGCCAAGGCCGGTGCTTCCCTCATCACCTTCCATCCGGAAGCGTCCGATCACGTTGATCGCTCTTTGGGCCTGATCAAGGAGATGGGCTGCCAGGCGGGTCTGGTTCTGAATCCTGCTACCTCGCTCTCCTGCCTCGAGTATGTGATGGACAAGCTGGATGTGATCCTGCTGATGTCGGTCAACCCGGGCTTCGGTGGCCAGAGCTTTATCCCCGGCACCCTCGACAAGCTGCGTCAGGTGCGTCGTCTGATCGACGAGAGCGGCCGCGATATCCGCCTCGAGATCGATGGCGGGGTGAAGGTCGACAATATCCGTGAAATCGCCGAAGCGGGCGCCGACATGTTTGTCGCCGGCTCTGCCATTTTCAGCCAGCCTGACTACAAGGCGGTGATCGACAAGATGCGTGCGGAGCTGGCTCATGTCACACGCTGAGCGCGCATTTGATTTGGTGCTGTTCGATCTGGACGGCACCCTGATTGACAGTGCCGCCCAGCTGGCGCTGGCAGTCAATCTGACTCTGGCAGACCTCGGTCTGGCACAGGCTGATGAAGTTGTGATCCGTACCTGGGTCGGCAATGGTGCCGACAAGCTGATCCAGCGGGCGCTCGCCTATCGCGAGGCTGACCCCGAGCTGTTTGCCAAGGCCAGACCGATCTTTTTCCAGCACTACAACGCCTGCCTGCTGCAAGGGCTGGCTATGTATGACGGGGTTGCCCAGAGTCTGCGTCGCCTGCAAACCCTGGGTTACAAGCAGGCGATCGTCACCAACAAGCCGAGTGATTTCGTGGCACCCATCCTCGATGCCCTTGGCATCAGCGATTGTTTCGAACTTTGGCTTGGCGGCAACTGCGTGCCAGTCAAGAAGCCGAGCCCGGAGCCATTGCTGCACGCTTGCCAGGAGTTGGGGGTGAGCCCGGCTCGCACTCTAATGGTGGGCGACTCCGAAAATGACGTGCTGGCGGCCAAGGCGGCCGGCATGAAGGTGGTGGGCCTGACCTACGGTTACAACTATGGCCGCCCCATTGCCGACTCCCATCCAGACTGGGTATTCGAGCAGTTTGCCCAGCTCGATGCACTTTTGGTCTAATAGCGCAGCTGGGCTGGCTGAATAACAAGGATTAACACTCTCATGACTAAACCAATCGTATTGAGCGGGGCGCAACCCTCCGGTCAGCTGACCATCGGCAACTACATGGGGGCCCTGCGTCAGTGGGTCAACATGCAGGATGAGTTCGACTGCCTCTACTGCATCGTCGACCTGCACGCCATCACCACTCGTCAGGACCCGGCTGCCCTGCGCAAGGCTTGTCTGGACGCAGCCGCCCTCTATCTAGCGGTCGGTATCGATCCCAAGAAGAGCACTGTCTTCATCCAGTCTCACGTGCCGCAGCACGCCGAGCTGGGCTGGATCCTCAACTGCTATACCCAGATGGGTGAGTTGTCGCGCATGACCCAGTTCAAGGACAAGTCCGCCCGTTTCGAGAACAACGTCAACGTCGGCCTGTTCGGTTATCCGGTGCTGATGGCAGCCGATATCCTGCTCTATCAGGCCAATCAGGTGCCGGTCGGCAACGACCAGAAGCAGCATCTGGAGCTGACCCGCGACATCTGTACCCGTTTCAACAACCTCTATGGTGAAGTGTTCACCATGCCGGAGCCCTTCATTCCGACCGAAGGGGCGCGGGTGATGAGCCTGCAGGATCCGACCAAGAAGATGTCCAAGTCGGATGACAACGAGGCCAACTTCATCGGCCTGCTGGAAGATCCCAAGCAGATCGTCAAGAAGATCAAGCGTGCGGTGACTGACTCCGACGAGCCGGCGGTGGTGCGTTTCGACCCGGAAAACAAACCGGGTGTCTCCAACCTGCTGACCCTGATGTCCGGCGTGACTGGCCGCTCCATCCCCGAGCTGGAGCAGCACTTCGAAGGCAAGATGTATGGTCACCTCAAGACCGAGACCGCCGAAGCCGTGGTTGCGCTGCTGGAACCGATCCAGGTTCGTTTCCACGAGTTGCGTCAGGATGAGGCCCATCTGATTGCGATTCTTGCCGAAGGGGCACAAAAGGCGCGTGAAAGAGCTGAAAAAACCCTGACCAGCGTATATGATGTAGTCGGCTTCGTTCCTCGAGCCTGACATACTGGGAAGGTGTAGTAGAAGAGAGCTGGGTATTTGCCTGGCTTTCTTTATTTTCCCACGTTGTATTTTGTTTAATTCTTTATTTCAACCCGGGTTATATCCCCAAGAGTACGCATGTCTGTTCAACCAAATATTTCGATTGAAGAGCTGAGTGATAAAGGTCACTGGCTGCGCAAGTTCCGCAAGGCGAAAAACCTCAATACCCTGCAATTGATGGTCTCCAATGCCATCGATAAACATCACAAGACTGCTGCCATCGCTGCAGCCATCTATCTGGCCGAGTGTCAGCGTGAACGGGAAATGGAACAGGGTCGTTATCTCGATCGTTAATTCTCCACTGTTGGTTATCTCATGCTGTTGTTGATCGATAACTACGACTCTTTTACCTGGAATCTGGTGCAATATTTCGGCGCCCTGGGACAAGAGGTTGTGGTCAAGCGCAATGATGAACTGACGCTTGATGCCATAGCGCAGCTCTCCCCCCGTTTTCTGGTGATCTCTCCCGGTCCTTGTACACCCAATGAGGCGGGGATCTCTCTCGATGCCATCAGCCACTTCGCCGGCAAGCTACCCATTCTTGGCGTCTGCCTTGGCCACCAGTCGCTGGCGCAGGCGTTTGGTGCCCGCGTGGTTCGCGCGCGTCAGGTGATGCATGGCAAGACCTCCCTGATTCGCCATCGCGGCGAAGGGGTATTCTACGGTCTAAAGGATCCCTTGCGGGTGACCCGTTATCACTCACTGGTGGTGGAGCGCGACACGCTGCCCGACTGCTTCGAGGTCACCGCCTGGAGCGAGCATGCCGATGGCTCGTTTGACGAAATCATGGGATTACGCCATAAGACACTTCCTGTCGAGGGTGTTCAGTTCCATCCGGAGAGTATTTTGAGCGAACAGGGCCATTTGCTGCTGGCCAATTTTCTGTCCTGTTCATAAAAATTTGTGATCACCTTCTCAAGTTTGAAAGAAGGTAAAAAATATTTCTCTGACACTTTATTCAGCCCCCTTCCAGCCCAAATTATCTCTTGCCAAGCCCCCCTGAGTCGTTATGCAATGCGGCTGCCTAAAATCTCAAGGTCAATCGAACATTGTTCCTCATAGGTCGTCTTGTTACAGACTTTTTACTTTATTTCTGTGATAATCCCGTCACGTTTACACGGATTTAACTTTTAGGCGGTGGATTATTCTGTCGCCGAATCTGAAGGAGAGCTATATGTCAGAGTTGTTGGCAGTGACACGTGAAGTGTTTGATGAAGTGATGGTTCCCAACTATGCGCCAGCCAAGATCATCCCGGTGCGTGGTGAAGGGTCACGTGTCTGGGATCAGGAGGGGCGCGAGTATGTCGACTTCGCCGGTGGTATCGCCGTTAACGGCCTGGGTCACTGTCATCCCAAGCTGGTCGAGGCTCTGAAAACCCAGGGCGAGAAGCTGTGGCACCTCTCCAACGTAATGACCAACGAACCGGCCCTGCGTCTGGCCAAGAAGCTGGTCGCGGCCACCTTTGCCGACAAGGTCTACTTTTGCAACTCCGGCGCCGAAGCGAATGAAGCTGCCCTCAAGTTGGCTCGCCGCTACGCCATCGAGAAGTTTGGCGAGCAGAAGACCCAGATCATCGCCTTCAATCAGGGCTTCCACGGTCGTACCTTCTTTACCGTCAGCGTCGGTGGCCAGGCTGCCTACTCCGATGGCTTCGGTCCCAAGCCCGGTGACATTACCCATGTTCCCTACAACGATCTGGCGGCACTAGCCGAGGTGATCTCCGACAACACCTGCGCCGTGGTGATGGAGCCGCTGCAAGGGGAGGGTGGCATCATTCGTCCTACCGACGAGTTTGCCAAAGGGGTGCGCGAGCTGTGCGACAAACACAATGCCCTGCTGGTGTATGACGAAGTGCAGTCAGGGGTCGGCCGGACCGGTGATCTCTATGCCTATATGGGGCTCGGCGTCACGCCGGACATCCTCACCAGCGCCAAGGCGCTGGGGGGCGGTTTCCCCATCGGCGCCATGCTGACCACCGACGAAATCGCTTCTTATCTGAAAGTGGGCACTCACGGCTCTACCTACGGCGGTAACCCGCTGGCCTGTGCGGTCGCCGAGGCAGTGATCGACGTGATCAATACTCCCGAGGTACTGGACGGGGTCAAGCGGCGCGAACAGCTGTTCCGCGATGGGCTTGAGGCGATCAACGCCAAATACCACTGCTTTAGCGAAGTGCGTGGCAAGGGGCTGCTGCTGGGTGCCGCTCTGAGCGAGGACTTCAAGGGGCGTTCCCGCGACTTCCTGCTGGCCTCTATCGATCAGGGGCTGATGGCACTGGTTGCCGGTACCAACGTGGTTCGTTTTGCCCCTTCACTGGTGATCCCGGAAGCGGACATCAAGGAAGGGTTGGCCCGCTTCGAGAAGGCGGTTGCCCAGGTGGTCAACGCCTGATTCCAAATTGAGGTGGGGAGCTCTCCCGGCAGGAGCCGGGCCCCCACCTGTCGTCAATGAAAGGGAGTTGTCATTTATGTTGGTTATCCGTCCCATCGAGCAAAAAGATTTTGCCGGGCTCAAGACCTGCGCCATCGAGTCCGGCACCGGCATGACCTCGTTGCCCGTCAACGATGAGTTGCTGCAGCGCAAGATCGATGCTTCTACCCAGACTTTTTCCGACAAGCCCGCCGGCAAGGGGGACTGCCTCTACTTCTTCGTGGCTGAGGATCTGGAGACCGGCGAGATGGTCGGCACCTGTGCCATCGATGCCGCGGTTGGCCTCTCCCAGCCGTTTTACAACTACCACATCGGCAAAGTGGTGCACTCTTCTCCCAAGCTCGGCATCTACAACGTCGTTGAAACCCTGACTCTCTCCAACGACTACACCGGCAACTCCGAGCTCTGCACCCTGTTCTTGCGCGAATGTGCCCGCGAAGGGCTCAACGGCCGCCTGCTCTCCAAGCACCGCTTTCTGTTTATGGCCGAGCACCCCGAGCTGTTTGACGAGACCGTCTTCGCCGAAATGCGCGGCGTCTCCGATGCCAACGGTCACAGCCCCTTCTACGAGTGGCTGCAAACCCACTTCTTCTCGATGGATTTTCCCACCGTCGACTATCTGACCGGCATCGGCAAGAAGCGTTTTATCGCCGAACTGATGCCCAAGTACCCCATCTACGTCAATTTGCTGAGCAAAGAGGCGCGGGCCGTCATTGGTCAGACCCACGAGAAGACTCGCCCGGCCATCAAGATGCTGCAGGACGAGGGCTTCGTGAACCGTGGCTACGTCGATATTTTCGATGCGGGCCCCACCGTCGAGTGCGACGTGAAGAATATCCGCAGCGTGCGCCGCAGCAAGAAACTGCGGGTGCTGGTGGGCGAGCCCATCGGTGGCAAGACCCACCTTATCTGCAACAGCCGTTTCGAGCATTACCGCGCCTGCTACGGCAATATCCGGGTCGATCTCGACAAGCACGAAGCCATCATCCCGCCCAAGATGGCGGCGGCACTCAAGGTACAGGATGGCGACATGGTGCGGGTGGTCGACCTCGACTGAGACAAACAGGACAAGCAAACCGATTATCAGGCAGGCAGCCGAGGCTGCCTGCCAGCGACAGGGAGTGAATGGATGAGCCAGTTAGTGCAATTTATCGACGGTCAGTGGCTTGCCGGTGAAGGCAAGCCGTTCGAGTCAACCGATCCGGCCAAGAACGAGGTGATCTGGCAGGGGGCTGCCGCCAGTGCGGCGCAAGTGGATGCTGCCGTCAAGGCGGCCCGTGCCGCCTTCTACCACTGGGCGGATTTGAGCCTTGAAGATCGTCTGGCCATAGTGCGCCGTTATGCCGACCTGCTCGGCGAGCAGAAAGAGGCGCTGGCCCTGACCATCGCCCGCGAAACCGGCAAACCGCTGTGGGAGACCCGCACTGAAGTAGCCGCCATGCAGGGCAAGATTGCCATCTCCATTCGTGCCCACGACGAGCGCACCGGCACCGTTGAAAATGCCATGCCGGGCGCCAAAGCGTTTGTCCGTCACAAGCCCCACGGCGTGGTGGCTGTGTTCGGCCCCTACAACTTCCCGGGCCATCTGCCCAACGGCCATATAGTCCCGGCCCTGATCGCGGGTAACGCCGTGGTGTTCAAACCCTCCGAGCTGACCCCCATGGTGGCCGAGGCCATGGTCAAGGTGTGGCAGCAGGCCGGATTGCCCAAGGGGGTGCTCAATCTGGTGCAAGGGGAGGTCGAGACCGGCAAGGCGCTGGCGGGCAATCCCGATATCGACGGCCTCTTCTTTACCGGCTCCTCCCGCACCGGCCATTTCCTCCATCAACAGTTTGCCGGCCAGCCGGGCAAAATTCTGGCGCTGGAGATGGGCGGTAACAACCCGCTGATCGTGAAAGATGTGAGCGACATCGACGGCGCCGTCCATGCCATCGTCCAGTCGGCATTTATCACCTCGGGTCAACGTTGCACCTGTTCCCGCCGTCTGTTTGTCGAGCGCGGTGAGCGGGGCGATGCCCTGGTCAATCGACTGATCGAGGTGGTCAGCCAGATCAAGGTCGGCCTCTACGACGCTGCCGAGCAGCCGTTCATGGGCTCGATGATTAGCGAGAAGGCAGCACTGGGCATGGTCGAGGCGCAAGCCAACCTGCAGCGCCTCGGTGGCGAGAGCCTGCTTACCCTCAAGCACCTGGAAGCGGGCACAGGCTTTGTCTCCCCGGGTATTATCGACGTGACCTCAGTGAGCGAGCTGCCTGACGAAGAGTACTTCGGCCCGCTGCTGCAACTCATTCGTTACGATGATTTCGATGCTGCCATCGATCAGGGCAACGCCACCCGCTACGGTCTCTCGGCCGGTCTGCTGGGGGATAAGGAGGCGGACTGGCACCACTTCTTCAAGCGGATCCGCGCCGGTATCGTCAACTGGAACAAGCCCATCACCGGCGCCTCCAGTGCCGCGCCGTTTGGTGGCATCGGCGCCTCCGGCAACCACAGAGCAAGCGCCTACTACGCTGCTGACTACTGTGCGTATCCGGTTGCCTCTGTCGAAGACAGCAAAGCCGCGATGCCGGATCAACTGTCGCCCGGCCTGCGCTTCTAATAACGACACGGGGCATCCAGCGGTGCCCCCATCTGTACCCGCAATCAAAGGAAAGAGAGATGCAAAAGGATATCGACACCCTGTTCAGCCATCTGTGGGACAACTACATCAAGGTGACCCCGAGCGCCCTCAAGGTGCACACCCTGCTGGGTGGCGGCGAGCCCATCGTCAACGATCACGTGGCGTTTCGTACCTACAACCTGCCCAAGCTGGGGCTGGAGAAGCTGGCCGCCCACTTTCTCGCGCTCGGTTACGAGCAGAAGGGCGAGTACGTCTTCAAGGCCAAGAAGCTCTACGCCAAGCACTTCGAGCATCAGGATCCGGACGCTCCCAAGGTGTTTATCAGTGAGCTGAAGGTGGAAGAGCTCTCTTCGGCTGCCCAGGCCATCATCCACAAGCTGGCCAATCAGGTGCCTGATCATCTGACCGATACCCCGGCATTTCTCTACACCGGCGCCCCCTGGCAGGTCTCCTATGCCGATTATCAGACTCTGCTGGCGGAGAGCGAGTATGCGGCCTGGATGGCAGCCTGGGGTTATCGTGCCAACCACTTCACGGTCAATATCAACAAGTTGAAGGATTTCGACACCATCCATCAGGTCAATGCGGCGCTGAAGGCGGCGGGTTTTGTGCTCAACAGCGTGGGTGGCGAGGTGAAAGGGGATCCGCAGGTGATGCTGGAGCAATCCTCCACCATGGCGGACAAAGCAGAGGTGCCGTTCAGCGATGGGGTGCGTACCATCCCGAGCTGCTTCTACGAGTTCGCCCTGCGCTACCCGCAGATAGATGGCGTGCTCTATCCGGGCTTTGTCGAAGCGTCCGCCGACAAAATTTTTGAGTCCACCAATGCCATGTAACAACGGGTGTTGGCCAAAGTGCCACTGTTCATGATGTGACATGACGACAGCCCCATATCGGGGCTGTCGTCATTTGCATATCTGGGGGATATCTAGGGTGCGGGGTAGAGAGCACCCAACACAGCCGGACGGCTGGCGCCGGTGACGGCGGGCAGGTTGCCGGGTTTGTGCTTGATAAAGCGCTCCGCCAGCCAGGCAAAGGCTGCGCCTTCCATCCAGTCGGGCGCAATGCCCAGTTCGGCGGTGCTGGCGATGCGCCATGCAGGCAGCAGGCTGGCCAACTCCTTCAGCAAGGGGGCGTTATGGGCACCGCCGCCGCAGACAAACAGCTCGGCTTTCGGCTGGCTGGCACCGACTGATTCGGGCCGGGCGGGCAGTTGGCGGGCGATGCTGTGGCAGGTGAGCGCCTGCAGGGTGCGCTGCACATCCACGGGGGCGTATGAAGTGCCTGCCAGCTCCCCATCGAGCCAATCGAGGGTAAACATCTCCCGTCCGGTGCTCTTGGGGGAGGGGGCGGCAAAGTAGGGGTGAGCCAGCAGTTTCTCCAGCAGGGCAGGGATGGGCTTGCCGCTGGCGGCCCATTTGCCACCGGCGTCATAGTTGCCGCCGTGGGGCTGATGGCGGCGATACCAGCCATCGAGCAGGGTGTTGGCCGGGCCGGTATCAAAACCATATACCCCGCCCGGATTGCCCGGCAGCACCGAGATATTGGCGATGCCGCCGAGGTTCAGTACCACTCGCAGGGCGCCGGGTTTGGCAAACAGCGCCTGATGGAAGGCGGGCACCAGCGGCGCCCCCTGACCACCGAGGGCCATATCCATGGTGCGAAAATCGGCGATAACGTCGATGCCGGTTAGCGCCGCTAGCAGGGCGGCGTTGCCGATCTGCAGGGTGAAGCCAAGCTGGGGGCGGTGGCGGATGGTCTGGCCGTGGCTGCCGATGGCGCGAATATCGGCGGGCGTGAGGCCCGTCTTGGCCAGCAGGGCGTGGGTGGCGGCGGCAAATTCGCGCGCCACCAGATTGTCGGCCACCCCCATGCGATCGATCTCGTTGTCGCTAGGGGTACAGAGCTCATGCAGCTCGTGGGCGGTGGGCCAGGGGTGGCTGAGGGCCGCCTCGACCCGCAGTTGATCCCCGTCGATCACCACCAGCACGGCGTCAATACCGTCCATGCTGGTGCCTGACATCAATCCGATATAGCGTTCAGCCATTGGCTCTCCTCACTCGCTGGTCGGGATAGTCCGCTTCCCGACACCGATGCAGCATGGCGCCGAGCCATGCGCAGGCAAAATAAAAAGGGCTGGCGGGGCTGCTACCCCGCCAGCCCTGATGGCTTAGTTGCCGCGGCTATCCCGCTTGTTCTGGGCCAGCTGCAGCTCGGGGCTGTCGAGCTTGGCCAGTTGCGGCATCGCCAGCTTTTTGAAGTTGGCCAGCTCGCGTCCGCTCAGGGTCTCTGCCTGCGGCAGGGTGAGGGTGCGCGGGTTCTTGTGAATGCCGCCCACCACGAATTCGTAGTGCAGGTGCGGGCCGGTGACGCGGCCGGTGCCACCCAGAGTGCCGATGGTCTGCCCCTGCTTCACCCGCTGTCCCTTGTTGACGGTGCGTTTGGAGAGGTGCAGGTACTTGGTCACATAGTTGCCGGCATGCTTGATAAAGACGTAGTTGCCGTTGAACTGGTTGTAGCCCGCCGCCACCACGTTGCCGGAGCCCGCCGCCATGATGGGGGTGCCCACCGGCGCCACATAGTCGATGCCGTTGTGGGGGCGGATCTTGCCGGTCACCGGATGGAGGCGGCGCGGGTTGAAGTTGGAGCTGATGTATTTGAAGTTGACCGGCGCACGCAGGAAGCTCTTGCGCATGGCTTTGCCTTCCGGGGTGTAGTAGTTGCCATCTTCATTGAGCACGGCGCGGTAGGCAGTGCCCTGGTTGACGAACTCGGCGGCCAGAATATCGCCGGAGGCGACCCGCTCGTCGTCGCGGAACTTGTCTTCATAGACCACCCGGAAGCTGTCCCCCGGCTGCAAGTCCTGGGCAAAGTCGATGTCCCAGCCGAAGATGGCGGCCAAGTCCATGATCTGATCTTCGGTCATCCCCGCATCCACCGCCGCGCCCCAGAAGCTGGAGCGGATCTCCCCCTTGCTCACCTGTTCGCGGGTGTCGAGGGCGATCTTGACGTTGCGGGCGACAAAGGTCTCCTCCTTGCGGCTCACCTTGAGCGCCTGCTCCAGACTGTGGGGGTAATAGAGGCTGTGCAGCTCGCCGTTCTCGGTGAGCGTGAAGGTGAGCTCCTGCCCCGGTTGCAGCATCCGCAGGGGATCGCTGCCCTCGAGCTGGTCGATCAGGTGCAGATCAGTGGTGCTCAGGCCAATGCGCTGGAAGATCACCCCCATGTTGTCGCCACGGCGCACCTTCACCTGCTTGGTGATATAGCGCGGCTTGGGCGGGGTAACGGGCTGGGCGGCCTCGGCTGGCAGCTCGTTGTTTAGCGCGTTGTCGTTGGCCGGTTCCCGCAGGGCAATTTCGTTGCCGTTTTCATCGACCCGTGTTGCTACTGCCTGTTCGCTGGGCCAGGCCGCCAGCATCATGATCATGATGCTCAAGATCAGCACCATCTTGCGGTGCCAGTGGGGGAGTGCGTTGAAGGCGTGCCAAATAACCATGAGAAGCAGATGAAGTCGGGCAGAATGGACGGATTTTACAGCCTTTCCAATTGGCCCGCCATTCCAGTAATATGTTTGGCCCTGTGGAATCGTGATGGAGAGTCAAAAAATGTCCCAGCTCGAGGTGGCGCTAGCCGAGATCAAGCGCGGAGCGGAAGAAATTCTGGTTGAAGAAGAACTTGTCGCCAAGTTGAAGGAAGGGCGCCCGCTGCGCATCAAGTTGGGTATGGACCCGACTGCCCCTGACATTCACCTGGGTCATACCGTGATCCTCAACAAGCTGAAGACCTTCCAGGATCTGGGCCATGAAGTGATCCTGCTGATCGGTGACTTCACTGCCATGGTGGGTGACCCCTCCGGCAAGAACGCCACCCGTCCGCCGCTCTCCGAAGAGGCCATCAAGCACAACGCCCTCACCTATGCCGAGCAGGCGTTCAAGATCCTCGACCCGGCCAAGACTCGCATCGAGTACAACTCGACCTGGCTGAGCGAGCTGGGTGCGACCGGCATGATCAAGCTGGCGGCCAAGCAGACCGTGGCACGCATGATGGAGCGCGACGACTTCAAAAAGCGCTACACCGGCGGCCAATCCATCGCGATTCACGAATTCCTCTATCCGCTGCTGCAAGGCTATGACTCGGTCGCGCTGAAGGCGGACGTTGAGCTCGGCGGTACCGACCAGAAGTTCAACCTGCTGATGGGCCGCGAGCTGCAAAAAGATGCCGGCATGGCGACCCAGTGCGTGCTGATGATGCCGCTGCTGGTGGGTCTGGATGGCGTCAAGAAGATGTCCAAATCCGCAGGCAACTACATCGGCGTTCACGACGCTCCGGGCGAGATGTTCGGCAAGATCATGTCCATCACCGACGATCTGATGTGGAACTACTACGAGCTGCTCTCCTTCCGTCCGCTGGCTGAAATCGAAGAGTTCAAGGCAGGCATCGCTGCCGGTACTCTCAACCCGCGCGACGTGAAGATCTGGCTGGCCAAAGAGATCATCGCCCGTTATCACGATGAAGCGGCGGCCGAAGCTGCCCACGAAGATTTCACCCAGCGTTTCTCCAAGAACGCCATTCCGGACGAGATGCCGGAAATCGAGCTGGCACTGGAAGGTGAAGGTCTGGCCATTGCCAACCTGCTGAAAGAGGCCGATCTGGTGGCCACCACCTCCGAAGCGCTGCGGATGATCAAGCAGGGGGCGGTCAAGGTGGATGGCGAGAAGCTGGAAGATGGCAAGGCACTCATCGGTGCCGGTACCGCCGTCTATCAGGTCGGCAAGCGCAAGTTTGCCCGGGTGACTGTCAAATAAGCAGCACCGTCAAATAAGCCGTCGCATCAGGCAAGCTGGTCATCAAACCGGTTCAAGCTTGTTTAACAGGGCCTCCTTCGGGAGGCCTTGTCGTATCTGGGCAGCACGGATCTGGGCGATAAAGTGCCGCAGCACGGCACTACCTGGGTGAGGCCGTGTCGCCAGACTGATGCTGGTCATCATGCCGTTGCCCTCAATGGGGTGATAACTGACCCCGAGCGGGCGCAGCGCCGCCACCGAGCTGGGCACCAGAGTTACGCCAAAGCCCGCCTGCACCATGCCGACGGTGGAGATCACCTGCGGGCATTCGGGCCCCAGTATCGGCTCGAAGCCCGCCTCCCGGCAGAGACCTACGATGCCGTCATAGAGCCCGGGCCCGATGGCGTGGGGAAACAGAATAAAACTCTCGTCCTTCAGGCTGGCCAGTGGCAAGGGGCCAGGCTTGGCTTTGGGGTGGCTGGTGGGCAGGGCGATCAGCAGCGGCTCCTGCTCGATAAGGTGATGGGCAAAGCCCTCGCTACCCCGGCAGGGCAGCCGCAAGATGGCGGCGTCCAGCCGATCGTTGCGTAGCGCCTCCACCAGTGCCGGCATGGTGCCCTCCTGCGGGCTGAGGGCCACCTCGGGGTAGCGCTCCCGATAGTCGTGCAGCAGGGTCAGCACCGCGGGATGGAGCACGGTGGAACCGGCAAAGCCGATCCGCAGTGCCCCCTGCTCGCCCCGGGCAATCCGCTTTACCTTCAGTTTTGCCGCATCGGCCAGCGCCAGGATCTGCGCCGCATCCCGATAGAGGCTCTCGCCCGCCTCGGTCAGCTCGACACTGCGGGTCAAACGGCGCAGCAGCGGGGTGCCCAAGGTCTCCTCCAGCTTGCGGATCTGCTGGCTCAGCGGCGGCTGGGCCATGTTGAGTGATTCGGCTGCGCGGGTGAAATTCTGCTTTTCAACAACGGCCATGAAGTAGCGGAGCGTACGAAGTTCCATATCGATTGAGTCTCAAAGTCATGGGATCAGCGTATTGGTGTTGAAATGTGAACCAAGTCACCATTGGATCCGAACGCTAACAGGATTCACGGTGGAGGTGAAACCCGAATGGAACATATTGCAACATCTGACAGTGCCGGGTGCAGCTGTGCCCTCGAAGTGAGCCAGCAGTTTTCTCGCTGGCGCAGGCAGCATGACGGTGGCGAGATCTACCAGAGTTCCCTGATGAGCGCCCTGCTGGCGGGGGTCTACGAAGGGGAGACCACCATGAGCGAGCTGTTGCGCCACGGCGACTTTGGCCTCGGCACCTTCAATCACCTCGATGGTGAGCTGATCGCCTTCGAGCGCCAGATCCACCAGTTGCGCTCCGATGGCTCGGCTCGGCCCGCCCGCGCCGATCAGAAGACCCCCTTTGCGGTGATGACCCATTTTCGCCCCTGTCTGGAGCGTCGTTTCGATCACCCCCTGAGCCGTGACGAGATCCACCAGTGGGTGGATCGGCTGGTGGGCTCCGACAACGTCTTCGTCGCCCTGCGCCTCGACGGCCAGTTTGAAACGGCCAAGGTTCGTACCGTGCCGCGTCAGGAGCCCCCCTATCGCCCCATGCTGGAGGCCATCGAGCAGCAGCCGCTGTTCCGCTTTGCCGCGGTAGCGGGGACTCTGGTGGGCTTTCGCTGCCCGCCGTTCGTGCAGGGGGTCAATGTGGCGGGCTTTCACGAACACATGATCACCGCCGATCGCAAGGGGGGCGGCCATCTGCTCGACTACACCATGGCCCACGGCACCCTGCGACTTTCGGTGGTGCGTCACCTCAATCTGGCCCTGCCATCGGATCCCGCTTTCCGGCAGGCCGACCTCACCCCCGCCGATCTCGATCGCGCCATTCAAGCCGCCGAAGGCTAATAGACAAGGAGCAATAACATGGAAAACAGACAGTGGAAGTGCGGTGCCGAGCTGGTGGTTCGTCATCTGGAGGCGCAAGGGGTCAAGCAGGTGTTCGGTATTCCTGGTGCCAAGATTGACCGGGTGTTCGATGCGCTGGAGGATTCCCCCATCGAGACCATAGTGGTGCGCCACGAGGCGAATGCCGCCTTTATGGCGGCCGCCGTGGGGCGCCTGACCGGCAAGGCGGGGGTGGCGCTGGTCACCTCGGGCCCCGGCTGCTCCAACCTCATTACCGGGTTGGCGACTGCCACCTCGGAGGGAGACCCCATGGTGGCGCTGGGCGGTGCAGTGCGCCGTGCCGATGGCCTCAAGCTCACTCATCAGAGCATGGATACGGTCAACCTCTGCCGTCCGGTCACCAAGTTCAGCGCCCAGGTCAACAGCGGGGCGGCGATCTCGGAAGTGATGGCCAACGCTTTTCGCGCCGCCGAGCTGGGACGGCCGGGGGCGGCGTTTGTCAGCCTGCCGATGGATATCATCAACAAGCCGGTGAAGGGCAATGTGCTGGTGCCTCGGGAAGTGCCGGAGCCGGGCTGTGCCGATGAACAGAATATGGAGCAGGCATTGACCCTGCTGCGCAACGCCCAGAATCCAGTGGTGCTGCTCGGCCTGATGGCGAGTCGGCCGGAGAATGCCGAGGCAGTGCGCGCCTTCCTCGACAAGGTGCGGCTGCCGGTGACCGGTACCTATCAGGCTGCCGGGGTGGTGGACAGCTGCCACTTCGATGACTTTGCCGGACGGGTGGGGCTCTTCAACAACCAGCCGGGGGATCAACTGCTGGCAGGGGCCGACCTGGTGATCTGCATCGGCTACAGCCCCATCGAGTACGACCCCGTGCTGTGGAATGGCGACCGGGAGCGGCGCATCCTCCATATCGACGTGCTGCCTGCCGATATCGACAGCAGCTACTGCCCGACCGCCGAGCTGGTGGGGTCGATCCGCGCCAACCTGTTGCAGCTGACCCGCATCATGGGCAATCCGAAAATCCGCCCCCCCGAGGTGGATCGGCTGCTGCAAGGGGTACGTCAGCAGCGGCTGCGACTGGCGATGCGGGCCGATGATATGCACGGCAATCCGGTTCACCCCTTGCGTATCGTGCGCGAGCTGCAGGATCTGGTGCGCGACGACATGACCCTCTGCGTCGACATGGGCAGCTTCCATATCTGGATTGCCCGCTACCTCTACAGCTTCCGCGCCCGTCAGGTGCTGATCTCCAACGGTCAGCAGACCATGGGGGTGGCACTGCCGTGGGCCATCGGCGCGGCGCTGGTAAGGCCGGGTGAGAGGGTGATCTCGGTATCGGGGGATGGCAGCTTTATGCAGTCGAGCATGGAGCTGGAGACGGCGGTGCGGCTCAAGAGCAATATCGTCCACATCATCTGGGTCGATAACGGCTACAACATGGTGGCGATGCAGGAGCAGCAGAAGTATTGTCGCACCTCTGGCGTCTCTTTTGGCCCCATCGACTTCAAACGCTATGCCGAATCGTTCGGGGCGGCCGGGTTTGCGGTGCGCTCGGCCGACGAGCTGCGCGCCACCCTGCGGGCCGCGCTGGCGGTGGAGGGGCCTGCTGTGGTGGCCATTCCGGTGGATTACTCCGACAACCCGGGGCTGATGGCCCAGCTCAGGCCAGAAGTATTGGCATAGTGTGGGCAGCAGTGCTGGCCTGAATCCTCGAGTAAGGGCAGGCAGACCCGCCCATATAGCAGAAACCGGCATCAGGGGATGCCGGTTTTTTATTGTTTTGCGGGATGGGTGGTCTTAACGGGCCAGCTGGACGGCGGCGCGTGCGCGGGCCGGTTGCGGGCGACGCTTGTTTTTTGGCGCGCAGGCCATCTTCAGGCGCAGCCACTCGCGCCACAGCAGCCAGCAGAGCGGCAGGGTGAGCAGCAGCACGGTCGCGGGCTGGGCCATCAGCACCCCATCACGACCCCACAGTTGTGGCAGCAGGAAGATGAGCGGCAGCAGCAACACGGTTTTGGCGATGGAGATGACCAGCGCCTGACGGGTACGCGCCATGGATTGCAGCAGCACTATGCCGAACATGATGATCCCCTCCAGCGGAATGGCGCCGAGGTTGAGGGTCAGGCTGCTGATGGCAGCGGCCAGCAGTTCGGGATCCTTGTCGCCGGTATAGAGCATGGCGACCTGTCCCGGCAGCAGCTGGATGGTGAGCCACACCAGCATGCCGTAGATAAAGGTGAACTTGAGCCCCATCTCCATGAGGTACTTGAGGTTGCGGTGGCGCTTGGCCCCCGCCGCTTTGCTGATGAGCGGCTGAATGCCGAACGCCAGCCCCTGCAGGATGACGATAAAGACCGCCTCGGTGTAACCGGCAACGGTAAAACCCGCCAGATCCTTCACATTGCCATACACCATCAGCTGGCTGTTGTGCAGCATCAGCAGCAGGCCGAGGTTGAACTGGGCAATCAGGCTCGGCAGGCCGGTAAAGAGCAGGTGCGGCATGGCGGGGAGGTTGGGCACCAGATCCCGCCAGCTGAGGCGCAGCCGCGCCCAGGGGGTAAAGAAGTAGCCAAGGCCGATCAGGCTCACCGCACCCTCTGCCATCAGGGTGGCTTGCGCAGTCCCGATCAATCCCAGCCCCAGCCGACCCACCATGATGTAGTTGAGGATGATATTGAGCACGGCGCCGCTGCTCACCAGCACCATGGCCAGTTTCGGGCGGCCATCGTTGCGCAGCAGATAGGGCACCGCCAGATTGCTGGCCAGCAGCAGGGTACCGCCGCCAATCCAGGTTAGGTAGTCGCTTGCCTGTTTCCAGGTCTCGGTGCCCTGTTCAATCCCCAGCCCCAGCAGGATATCGGTGTGGGTGTAATAGAGCAGCACCGGCGCAACGCCCCCGAGTCCGGCCAGCAGCCAGAGGGCGTTGACCAGCGCCTGACGGGCCAGCTTGTCGTTTTTCGCCCCTTGCTGGAAGGAGATGGCAGTGGCGGCCCCCATGCTGATCATGGCGGCCAGACCAATCAGCACCATGATGACCGGATAGACCAGGTTGATCCCGGCGAGGCCAGCGGCACCGACATAGTGGCCGACGAAGATGCCGTCGATGAGGTAGTAGGCCCCCGAGACCAGCATGGCAAGAATGGAGGGGAGGGCGTAAGCCCAGAAGCGACGGGTCATGGCCCGTTGCCGCAGTGTTAAATAGGCAGACATATCTGTTCTCTCGGGGAGTTCGATTATCGAACAGCTAGTCTAGATTAATACTTATTTGGTGATAATCAGGGTTTCACTTGATGAATTGCTGAGTATTACTCATTAATCCGGGGTTTTGGTAGTGGGCCTTGAGCATGTCGATCAGGATGCGCAGGCCGCTGCCCAGTTGATGCCGACTGGGATAGAAGAGGTAGAAGCCGGCAAAGGTGGGGCACCAGGGCTCCAGCACGGTGAGCAGTTTCCCTTCCGCGACTTTTTGGCTCACCTCCTCTTCCAGACAGTAGGCGAGCCCCAACCCAGCCTCGGCGGCGCCCAGATAGAGGGCCGGGGTGCTGGTGGTGAGCGGCCCGGTTACTTCGATCTCCAGCATGGTGCCGTCGGCGGCAAAGGCCCAGCGATAGTGATGGTGCGGAGTGAGGCGATAGCCGATGCAGGCGTGGCGGCTCAGCTCGCTCGGGTGCTCCGGCGTACCGTGCTCCGCCAGATAGGCCGGGGAGCCCACCACCAGATAACGCTGGGGCGGGCCGAGGGGGATGCCGATCATCTCCTTGGGCAGCAGATCGCCATAAAAGAGCGCGGCATCGTAACCATCTTCAATCAGCCGGGGCATCAGCTCCTGCTCCACCACCTCCACCTGCATCCGCGGATAACGGGCCAGATAGTCGATCAGCACAGGTGCCAGCAGGCTGTCGATGGCGCCGCGGGGGGCGCAGAGTTTGAGTCGACCCACCGGTTCATCGCTGTTGCGGGCTAGCTCGCAAAGCGCCTCTTCAAGAGTATTGAGGGTGGGGAGCAGCTGCTTGAGCAGCCGCTGGCCCGCTTCGGTCGGTACCACGGCGCGGGTGCTGCGGTTGAGCAGCCGCACCCCCAGACGGGCTTCCAGCCCCTTCAGGCTATGGCTGAGGGCGGAGGCGGAGACCCCGAGTTCGAGGGCGGCCTTGCTGAAACTGCGGTGACGGGCGACGGCGGCAAATACCGCCAGTTCGGCGAGATCGGTACGGGTAATGGTCATCATCAATCAACAAAAAGGCGTGAGTCACAAGGGTACGCCAAGGCCGTGCTGCACACAATCCGCGCTAAACGGGTGGCTTGTTGCAAATATGTAGCTGCTCGCAGGCCATTGATTCCAGTGAAACTAAGTTGAATTGTTAAAAAAAACTCACAATAAGGCGCTTTGAGTGTGATCTTGGTCGTCCGAAAGGCGACCAAAATCAAACTTTGGTTGATTAATTCAAAAAAACGCTGTGATTAATAAGGGCATTTAATTAAAGTCAGCCCATCAAGAGTGGCGCACGTTAATCGGTTGTTAAGTGAGACGGGCGCCGACCCTCAGGGTCAAAATCTCGCACTGTTGTTTGTTGCAATCCTGTTGTCACAAGGAGTGATGGCCAGGTTGCCGGGGGGCGAGAGGTTAATATCAAGGACGGACAGCAGGCGTTCCAGGGAGATGGAACCGGGCCAAGGCCCGACCAAACAAGAATCCCATTTTCCTAGATGACAGGAACAACGTATGTCTGACATGAATATTGCAGCTGATGGTCGTTTAGCCAGCAACACCTCCCGCGGCGTCAACAAGGCCGATGTGGTCTGGATGCTGGGTCTGTACGGTACCGCGATCGGTGCCGGTGTGCTCTTCCTGCCAATCAACGCCGGTGTAGGTGGTCTGTGGCCGCTGGTTGCCATGTTGATCCTGGCGCTGCCGCTGACTTTCTTTGCTCACCGTGGTCTGACCCGCTTCGTGCTGTCCGGCTCTACTCGTGATGGCGACATCACTGAAGTAGTAGAAGAGCACTTCGGCAAGACCGCAGGCAAATTCATCACCCTGCTCTACTTCTTTGCCATCTACCCGATCGTGCTGATGTATTCAGTCGCCATTACCAACACCGTCGAGAGCGTGATTGTTCACCAGCTGGGCATGTCTGCACCTCCCCGTGCCGTTCTGTCACTGGCCCTGATCCTCGGTCTGATGGCGGTTGTTCGTCTGGGCGGCCAGGTTATCGTCAAAGCGATGAGCGTGCTGGTATTCCCGTTCGTGCTCACCCTGATGGGTCTGGCGTTCTACCTGATCCCGCACTGGAACGGTGCCATCATCACTGAAGCTCCGGCCCTGTCCGACGCCTTCAACGGTGATTTCATCAAGACCCTGTGGCTGGCTATCCCGGTAATGGTGTTCTCCTTCAACCACTCCCCGATCATCTCCTCCTTCGCGGTGGACAACAAAGGTCGTTACGGTGAAGGTGCCGAGAAGAAGTGCAGCAACATCCTGCTGGGCGCCCACGTCATGATGGTGATGACCGTTATGTTCTTCGTATTCAGCTGCGTACTGAGCCTCTCCCCGGCTGACCTGGCTGCTGCCAAAGAACAGAACATCTCCATCCTGTCCTACCTGGCCAACCACTTCGATAACCCGGTTATCGGTACTGTGGCTCCGCTGATCGCCATGGTTGCCATCAGCAAATCCTTCCTGGGTCACTACCTGGGTGCGCAAGAGGGCATGAACGGCCTGATGGCCAAGGCGCTGCGCGAGAAGGGCAAGAACGTTGACACCAAGCAACTGAACAAAGTCACTGCCGTGTTCATGATCCTGACTACCTGGGCCATCGCCACCATCAACCCGAGCATCCTCGGCATGATTGAAGACCTGGGCGGCCCGATCATCGCAATGCTGCTGTTCCTGATGCCGATGTACGCCATCACCAAGGTTCCGGCCATGCGCAAATACGCTGGCAACATCAGCAACGGTTTCGTGACCATCATCGGCCTGATCGCCATGTCCGGTATCATCTACAAGCTGATTGCCTGATAACGTCGGTTACCAAGTTGAATGAAGAAGCCGCCTCGCAAGAGGCGGCTTTTTTATGGCCGGGATTCAGGATTGGGCATTGTCGATATTCTCCGACTGCCAGAGGGCGTAGCCCTTGCCGGAGGCCGTGGTGGGCAGATCAATCTGCATCAGGTCGTTGCCGATGACAAAGGGGCCCGAGTAGCGGGCACGCAGATCCTGCGCCAGATCTTTGACCCTGATCTTGCCGTTGAGGCCGATATGGCTGAACACGGTCAGCGCCGGTTTGGCTTCGTTCATTACCCGGGCCGCCTGCTCGGGGGAGGCGAGGTGACCGGCGATCGCCTTGTAGCCGGGGTTGGCCTTCATCTGCTCGGCAGAGGTCATGGAGACGCAGTGCACCAGCAGATCGGCCCCTTTGGCCTGCTTCACCACTTCGGGGCTGTAGCGGGTATCGCCGGAGAGCACCACGCTGTGGCCGTGATAGTCGATGCGATAGCCGAATGACGGCTTGATGTTGACCCCGTGGTCGTTGTCAAAGGCGGTTACCTTGACCCCGTCATGGTTGTAGACCACCCCGGCGGTGACCTCGTGGCTGTTGATCTCCACCCCGTCCAGAGGCGTTCCCTCATCCTTGACCCGGGTCGCGATGTCGGTGGCGTAGGCCTGCTGCAAGCCACGGGCGAGAGCTGTGGTGCCTTTGGGGCCGTAGAGTTCCATCGGCGCGTGGCGCTGGCCATAGGCCGGTTGTAGCCAGCCGGTCAGCCAGAGATCCGCCAGCCCGTTGGTGTGGTCTGAGTGAAAGTGGGTAAGGAAGAAGGCGTTGACCCGGCCGATGGGGATATGCAGCTGCCACAGGCGAGTGGCGGAGTTGCGGCCAAAATCGAACACCAGCTTCTGGTTGCCCGCCTCGACCAGAGTGCTGTAGCCGCCCCGGCTGATCTGGGGCACCGGAGTGCCGGTGCCGAGCAGGCTGACCCGAAAGATATCGGGCCGGGCTTGAGTTGCTGAGGCAGGGGCATGGTCGTGGTTGCTAATAAAGCTGCTCTCGGCAGCCTGACTGGCGCCGCTCGCCAGTAGACCGACCAGCAGGGCGGCCAGATAGGTGCTTTTCATGGGAATTTATCCTGTGGGGGAGGGATGGCATCACTGTATTGGTAACTAAAAGTTGAATAAATTGGCTAAAATCCATTTCTTACTAAACTTTTGGTTGTGAATCAGGGCCCTGGTCGCGGGCCAAACGGCCTTGAAACGGGCAAAAAGGAGGGGTTGTGGACCGATTGACCAGCATGCGTATCTTCATCCGGGTGGTGGATCTCGGCTCCTACAGCGCGGTGGCGAGCGAAGAGGGGATCAGCGCCCAGATGGTGGGCAAGCATGTGCTGGGACTGGAGCAGTGGCTGGGGGGCAAGCTGTTTCACAAGACCACCCGCCAGCAGACCCTGACAGAGCTGGGCCAGCTTTTTCTCGCTCGCTGCCAGCGGGTACTGGAGGAGCTGGCACTGACCGAGTCGCTCACCCAGAACCTGCTGGCCGAGCCGGCCGGACGGCTGCGCATCGCCGCTCCCCTCAGCTTTGGCCACCACCGGCTGGTGCCGCTGCTGCCCGCTTTTCTCGACCGCTACCCCAAGCTGGATCTGGATCTGCAGCTCACCCCCCGCTGGGTCGATCTGGTGGAGGAGGGATTCGATGCCGCCATTCGCACCCTGCGCCCGCAGGATGAGGCATTCATTGCCCGTCCGCTGCTGACCCAGCACTACCGTCTCTGCGCGGCCCCCGACTACCTCAATCGCCACGGCGTACCCCGTCATCCGGCCGATCTCGCTCGCCACCAGTGCCTGCACGGCAACTGGGGGGAGCACGAGCGCTGGCAGTTTGTCGGGGGCGATGGTCAGAGCGAGGAGGTGCGGGTAGCCTCGCGCCTGCGCATCAATCACTGGCCAGCCTTGTTGACGGCTGCGCTCTCGGGGGCTGGCATCACCTTGCAGCCCGCCGAACAGGTGCGTGAGCATATCGCTGCGGGGCGTCTGCTGCCGCTGCTTGGTCGCTATCAGAGCCCGGCCAAGACCCTCTACTTCATCTATCCGGCGGCGCGGCGGCAGGTGCTCAAGATCACCCTGCTGGGGGATTTTCTGGCCGAATCTCTGCAAGCTGAGTCCGAGCCTGAATAAAAGGCTGCATATTTTCGCCGCCACGCTTAACCATCGTGCTTAACAAAGGGGCGGAGCAGGCCTAACATGGCGGGATGTTTTTCTAGTCGGGACAAAAGGATATGTCTGGGTTGAAAAAGGATCTCGGGCTCTGGCAGGGGATGGGGCTGCTCGCCACCTCGCTGCTCGGCACCGGGATCTTCGTGGTACCGGCGACTGCCGCCTCGCTGGCGGGCGGGGCCTCGCTCTGGGCCTGGTTGCTGCTGATTGCGCTGGTGCTGCCCATCGCCTTTACCTTCGCTCGCCTCGGCCGTCGCTATCCCCATGCGGGCGGCGCGCCGCACCTGATTGGCCTCGCCTTTGGCAACGGCGCCGAGCGCTTCTCCGCCTTCCTGTTTCTGGCTGTGCTGCCGGTGGGGCTGCCTGCCGCCCTGATGATTGCCGCCGGCTTCTGGCATGCCCTGTTCGAGATGGGGGAGTGGACCCTCTGGGCCATCCAGCTGCTGACCCTGCTCGGGGTATTCCTGCTGGGGCTGCGCGGGGCGCGCTCCTCCGGCAATCTGCAACTGCTGATTGCGCTCGCCATTTTGGGGCTCACCCTGCTGATCTGGTTCAAGGGGGAGGTGAGCTGGCGCGATGCGGCACGGCCGCTGCCGAGCGCGGATGAGTGGCCTCCTATGGCCACTGCGCTGGCGGTGATGTTCTGGTGTTTCGTCGGGCTGGAAGCCTTCGCCCATATGGGTGAGGAGTTCAAGCGGCCGGAGCGGGACTACCCCATCGCCCTGCTCGGCGGGGTGCTGCTGGCGGGGCTTATCTACTGGGTGCACTCGCTGGTGGTGCTCAAATATGGCCTCTACGGCGATGAGGCGAAAAACGCCACCGCCATCCCCTCCCTGCTGGCGCTGCTGTTCGGCCCCACCGCCAAGTGGCTGGTGGCGGTGCTCGGCTACCTCTCCTGTTTTGCCAGCATCAACATCTACATTCAGGGTTTTGCCCGGCTGATCTGGAGCATGGCGCGGGAAGGCAAGTTGCCCCCCTCGCTGGCCGTGCTCACCGCGCGCGGCGCGCCGCTGCGGGCGCTCGGTCTGGTGCTTGCCATCTGCCTGCTCTGCATCACCCTCATCATCTGGTTGCGACTGCCGCTCGATGAGCTGATCCGCTACGCCAACGGCAACTTCGTGCTGGTCTACCTGCTCTGCATGGCGGCGGGCTGGCGTCTGCTTGGCGGGGTGGGCAAGGGGCTGGCGGGGGTGAGCGTGCTGCTCTGTGCTCTGGTGCTGGTGGCGCTCGCCACTCAGGTGCTCTATGCGGTGGTGCTGAGTCTTGGCTACGGCGGCTTCTCGTTGTGGCGGCGTCATCTGCGCCGCAGTCGTCAGCAGGATGCGCTCCCGCTGGCGAAGTAACGTCTCCCCGATGGTCGAAGAAATGAGAAAGCCCTGATGTTCAGGGCTTTTTGATTGCGGCATATGGGATGTTCATATGAATACCAGTTGGCACGCTATTTGCTGAAAAGTGCGGTGTCGGATCAACTCAACGGCGATTTATAGCCAAAAAAAGTGGGATCCAGCTCCCGTTTTGCTTAAAGTGATCCCTTCCGATCCCGGTGGTCGGAATGCCCGCAAGGATGCCCTTCAGACGTAAACAGGATGGCCTGGCCAGACTGACTCTCAGAGATGTGATTGCTTCGGTTCTCTTTTTATCTGTCACCTGTGGTGATAGCGCCTTGTTCCGTTCAGTCAGCCCGGGTTTTGCGTCTCTCTCATCGTGCATTGTCACCATCTGCAGCGAGTGAATCATGAGCGAATCGGTTTTTGAGATCCACGACTGGACCCTGAGCGTTGACGACAACATGTTGTGTCGCCCCGACCGCGAGGTCTACCTCGAACCCAGACTGGTCAATCTGTTGCGGTTTCTTGCCCATAATGCCGGCACCGTGTTTGGCCGCGATGCCCTGATCAACGAGGTGTGGGATGGCGCCGAGGTGACCGATCAGGTTGTGACCCAGTCCATCTTCGAACTGCGCAAGATCCTCAAAGATGGTCGCACCGATGCGACCGACTATATCGTCACCGTACCCAAGCGCGGCTACAAGCTGGTGGCACCGGTGCGGCCGCTGCAGGTGGTTTCCGTGGTGATGGCGGACGAGCAACCCGTGCCCGCGGTCAATACCGCTCTCTCCGACAACCCGACGCTCTCCGATCTGAGCCCGCCCGCGGCTGATCAAGATGATGATGCACAGCCCAATGTCGCCCCTTTTCCCGCCGGGCCCCTGACCCGCGCCATCTCCACCCATGCCAAGGATGCTCGCAGCCGCTGGAAGATGGTGAGTTTCGATATCTTCGTTGCCATCGTGCTGATCGCTATTGTCAGCATGCTCAGCTACCAGCACACCAGTCCCCAGGTGCATGCCATGCTGGATCCCAATCTGCTGGTGTTCCGCTTCCACTCCGGCATGGATGACAACAACGAGAACGTGCGCCTCGCCGATGGCATTACCCGAGCCCTGATGGGGGAGGTGGCGGTGGCTACGCCGCTGCGGGTGCAGTACGGTGCCACCACTCTGATGGGGGGCATCATGCCTGGCAAGGAGCTGAGTGTGCGGGTCACCCGCCAGCCGCGCGGCACCTATCTCGATCTGGAGTATCGCAATATCAACACCAACCGGGTGCTGTTCAGCCATCAGTACCAGCTCAGTCGCCACAGTGTGCACGGCGTGTTGCAGGCGAGCAGCCAGGATCTGCTGCGCGCCCTCGACCAACCCGATGCCGAGCCGGGGATGGGCTGGCCGACCGATGATGCCTCCCTGATGGCGATGATGGAGGCGCAGTACTACATCAACAGCCGGGATCCGGTCGCCCTCAAGCGCGGCATCGATCTACTGGAGCAGGCGCTGATTGCCCATCCGGATCAGCCGCTGCTGTTGGCGGAGCGCTATCTGGCGGGCGAGGCGCTGGCCACCCTGGCGGGCAAATCCGAGAGCGAGCGGTTGCAGGGGATTGGCACCCATCTCGCCAGCGTGGTGCAAAACAGCGGCGCCCTGCCAGCCCGGGTGTGGGAGGCGTTGACCCTGCAGGCGATCCTCAACGGCCAGCAACAGCAGGCCAACTATCTGCTGGAGAAGGCGGCGAGTCGCGGCCGCTCGGTGCTCTATTACATACTGCAGGGCAAGCTGGCGGAGCTGGACGGTCGTCCCGAGGCGGCGGGGGATGCCTACAGTCAGGCCTTCCTGATGGAGGCGACCGAGCAGACCTATCTGCTCTGCCAGCAGCTCGGTTTCTACAGCAATATGGAGAGCCTCACTCCGGCTCTGTTCAATGCGCTGGGCCAGAGCAAGGTGAAGCTCTTCTAACACCGCAGTGTTGGTTTTCCCCCGGTCGGCGCGGTTGCCGACCTCATCCACAGGCTGCCTTCGGGCGGCCTGTGCGGTTTCTGCTTGTCTCAATCCTGCTTCTTTGCCACTGGGGATAGTCGCTCTGGTGCGGCCCGATTTATCCCCCGCAGCTCCCCACTTGCCTTTGTCTTGCCCGCGGCATTCGCGGCACTCGCGTTTGTTCGGCTTCACGCCGCGCACACAGCTTGTGACATCTGCTCATGGTTGGCGGCGGGATAAGCTGTCCGTCACGACCCATTTCTCATTGCTGACCGGTTATCGCCGTTGTGCTTTACCTCTGAGTTTGGATTGTGATGAGCCGAGCGAAGGGGAAAGCAGGAGGTGAGCGGCCACTCAGGGTGATGGTCAGCTGGGCGTTCGGATGGTTACAAGGGGAGGGGGCGCAATGGGAGCTGCTTTATCCCGGGTTTATCTGGCCAAAAATATCAAGACGGCGAGATAAGGGGGTTATCAAGGGGCAAGAATGGGGCAGAAGGATATCAAGGTTTTATCAAGACGGCTGTGTAATGTGATGTCAATGTACTGTTTTTAAATGGTTTTTATCAAAAGTGACGAGGCGGCGAAAAAAGTTGTCTCATATTTTTATCCGTTAGCTGGTCTTTATGTTTTCCGGGGATGAGAGGCCTAGTCTGTGCCCATTCTTTGGCGGGGCGTTCCGCCAAATGTGTATGTGACGACCCGACCTTTTATAGAACCGGAGATCTTATGTCCCTCGATACGAGCAAGAAGATTGGCCTTATCGCCTGTACAGGTGTGGTGGCCGGCAACATGATGGGGAGTGGCATCGCGCTGCTGCCTTCGGCACTGGCCACCATCGGCTCCATCTCTGTCTTTAGCTGGGCAATCTGTCTGGTAGGCGCCATGGGCCTCGCCTTCGTCTTCGCCCGCCTTGCTACCAAGAACCCGCAAGAGGGTGGCCCCATTGCTTACGCTGGCGAGATCTCTCCGGTGTTCGGTTTCCAGACCGGTGTGCTTTATTACCACGCCAACTGGATCGGTAACCTGGCAATCGCCATTACCGGCGTCTCCTACCTCTCGGTCTTCTTCCCCATTCTCAATAGCCCAATTCCGGCCGCCGCAGCCACCATCGCTGCCGTCTGGATCTTCACCTTCGTCAACCTGCTTGGCGGTAGCTGGGTGAGCCGACTCTGTACCCTGGGTCTGGTGCTGATCCTGCTGCCGGTTGTCGGTACTGCGGTGATGGGCTGGGGTCATTTTGATGCCACTGTCTACAGCCAGAACTGGAATACCACCAGCGGCAGCGATCTGCATGCGGTCATCAGCGCCGTGCTGATCTGCCTCTGGTCCTTCGTCGGTGTTGAATCTGCCGCCGTCTCTTCCGGCATGGTGAAGAACCCCAAGCGCACCGTACCGCTCGCTACCATGCTGGGTACCGGTATCGCGGGTGTTATCTACATCCTCTCTACCCAGGTGATCAGCGGCATGTTCCCGGCCGGTGAAGTGGCTGCTTCCGGCGCCCCGTTTGCCATGGCCTCTTCCGCCATCTTCGGTAGCTGGTCTGCACCATTCGTCTCTGCCTTCACCGCCCTGGCCTGCTTCACCTCGCTCGGTTCCTGGATGATGCTGGTGGGCGAGGCGGGCAAGCGTGCCGCCAACGACGGCAACTTCCCGAAAATCTACGGTGAAGTGGACAAGAACGGCGTGGCCAAGAAGGGTCTGATCCTGGGCTCCCTCAAGATGACTGCCCTGATGGTTGGCCTGACCGCCTTCACATCCCAGTCCGCCCACGCTGCCGATCTCTTCAACGTGCTGACCACAGATGCGGTGCTGCTGACCATGCTGCCCTACTTCTACTCCAGCATTAACCTGATCCGCTTTGAGGGCATGACCTCCCGCAGCATCGGCGCCATGATCTTCTCCGGTGTGGCCTGTGTCTTCTGTCTGGTGGCCCTGATGGGTGCCAAGGGTTCCAACCTTACCGCTACCTTCGTGGTGTCGCTCATCATCCTGATGTTCTACGCCAAAAAACAGGGTCTGCGTCAGCACGACGCCCTGCTGAGCGAACAGCCCAGCAACTAATTCCCCCTTTTATCTTCCGAGCGCTCTTCACTCACCATCCCTGATGGAGAGCGCCCCTTTACGTGTGGAGCATTACGATGAATATCATTGCCATCCTCAACCACCTGGGCGTTTTCTTTAAAGAAGAACCCATTCGCCAGCTGCAAGCCTCCCTCGAGCGCAAGGGTTTCGAGGTTGTTTATCCGGTCGATGTGGCCGACCTGCTGAAACTGATCGAGAAGAACCCCCGCGTTTGCGGCGCCATCTTCGATTGGGACAAATACTCTCTGGGCCTGTGCAAGGAGATCCACGATCGCAACGAGAAGCTGCCGATCTTCGCCTTTGCCAACGACCAGTCCACTCTGGACATTCACCTGACCGACCTGCGTCTGAACGTGCACTTCTTCGAGTACCGTCTTGGCATGGCCGATGACATCGCCCTCAAGATGGGTCAGGCCACTCAGGAGTATCAGGACGCCATCCTGCCGCCGTTCACCAAGGCACTGTTCAAGTATGTAGAAGAGGGTAAATACACCTTCTGTACTCCGGGTCACATGGGCGGTACCGCCTTCCAGATGAGCCCGGCCGGCAGCATCTTCTATGACTTCTACGGCCCGAACGCGTTCAAGGCTGACGTATCCATCTCCATGCCGGAGCTGGGCTCCCTGCTGGATCACTCAGGTCCGCACAAGGAAGCCGAAGAGTACATCGCCCGTACCTTCAACGCCGATCGCTCCTACATCGTTACCAACGGCACCTCCACTGCCAACAAGATCGTCGGCATGTACTCAGCGCCGGCCGGCAGCACTGTGCTGGTTGACCGCAACTGCCACAAGTCGCTCACTCACCTGATGATGATGAACGACGTGACGCCGATCTACTTCCGTCCGACCCGCAACGCCTACGGCATTCTGGGTGGTATCCCGCAGAGCGAATTCAGCCGCGACACCATCGCTGCCAAGGTCGCCGCGACACCGGGTGCCCAGGCTCCCCGTTACGCCGTGGTCACCAACTCCACCTATGATGGCCTGCTCTACAACACCGGCTTCATCAAGGAGGCGCTGGACACTCCTTACATCCACTTCGACAGTGCCTGGGTGCCTTACACCAACTTCAGCCCGATCTATGAAGGCAAGTGCGGCATGAGCGGCGAAGCGATGCCGGGCAAGGTGTTCTACGAAACCCAGTCCACCCACAAGCTGCTGGCGGCCTTCTCCCAGGCCTCGATGATCCACATCAAGGGTGACGTGGAGGAAGAGACCTTCAACGAAGCCTTCATGATGCACACCTCCACCTCGCCGCAGTACGGCATCGTGGCCTCTACCGAGATCTCTGCTGCCATGATGCGTGGCAACACCGGCAAGCGTCTGATCAAGGACTCCATCGATCGCGCCATCTCCTTCCGCAAAGAGATCAAGCGTCTGCGTGATCAGAGCGAAGGCTGGTTCTTCGACGTATGGCAGCCGGACAACATCGACACCGTCGAGTGCTGGAAGCTGGATCCGAAAGATGACTGGCACGGCTTCAAGGACATCGATGACAACCACATGTACCTGGATCCGATCAAGGTCACTCTGCTGACACCGGGTATGGGCCGTGACGGCCAGCTGCTGGAGAAGGGCATCCCTGCCTCTCTGGTCTCCAAGTTCCTGGACGAGCGCGGCATCGTGGTCGAGAAGACCGGCCCCTACAACATGCTGTTCCTCTTCTCCATCGGTATCGATCAGTCCAAGGCGATGCAGCTGCTGCGTGCCCTGACCGAGTTCAAGCGTGGTTACGATCTGAACTTGACCATCAAGAGCATCCTGCCGAGCCTCTATCGTGAAGACCCGAGCTTCTACGAAGGGATGCGCATCCAGGAGCTGGCGCAGCGCATTCACGAGCTGACCAGCAAGTACCGTCTGCCGGAGCTGATGTTCAAGGCGTTCGACGTACTGCCGGAGATGAAGATGACTCCGCACGCCGCATGGCAGCAAGAGCTGGCCGGCAACGTGGTGGAAGTGCCGCTGCGTGACATGGTTGACCGCATCAGCGCCAACATGATCCTGCCGTACCCGCCGGGAGTACCGCTGGTTCTGCCGGGCGAGATGGTGACCCAGGATTCTCTGCCGGTGCTCGAGTTCCTCGAGATGCTGTGCGAGATCGGCGCCCACTACCCGGGCTTCGAGACCGACATCCACGGCCTCTATCGTCAGGCCGATGGCAGCTACACCGTCAAGGTGCTGCGTTAATCACAGTGACAACAACGGGCCGCAAGGCCCGTTTTTCCCTCCGGAATTTCTCTTTTCTTGCGTGAGTCATCATGAAGCGAGTGCTCTCCATTCAATCCCATGTGGTCTTTGGCTGTGCCGGCAACAGTGCCGCCGTCTTTCCCATGCGTCGCCTCGGCATCGAGGTGTGGCCGATGAACACGGTGCAGTTCTCCAACCACACCCAGTACAGTGAGGGGTGGCAGGGGATGGTGATGCCGGCGGGCCATATCGCCCAGCTGGTGGATGGGCTGGCGGAGATTGGCGTGCTGGCCCAGTGCGATGCGCTGCTCAGCGGCTATCTCGGCTCGGCCGAGCAGGGGGAGGAGATCCTGGCAGCGGTGGCCCGGCTCAAGGCGTGCAATCCCGGTGCCCTCTACTTCTGCGATCCCGTGATGGGTCATCCGGACAAGGGGTGCATAGTGGCGCCCGGCGTCACCGACTTTTTCCGGGGGCGGGCCTTGCCCCGCGCCGACCTGCTGGCCCCCAACCTGCTGGAGCTGGAGCAGCTGACCGGTCGCGATATCGGCAATGTCTCACAGGCGCTGGCGGCGTGCCAGCAGCTGCGCGAGCAGGGGGTCAAGATGGTGCTGGTGAAACATCTGGGCAAGGCCGGCTTTGCCATGGATCGCTTCGAGATGCTGCTGGTGTGCGAGGAGGGGGCGTTTCACCTCTCCCGCCCGCTCTACCCCTTTGCCCGCCACCCCATCGGGGTCGGGGATCTGCTAAGCGCCACCATGCTGGCCAATCTGCTGGCCGGTTTCACACCGGTGGTGGCGTTCGAGCGCACCAACGCCAGTGTCGATGCGGTGCTGGCTCGTACCTGGCTGACGGGGGCCTACGAGCTGCAACTGGTGGCGGCCCAGCACGAGATGGCGCTACCGCTGGTGCGCACAAAGGCCACTCGCCTTGAGTAGAGGCGTCGCCGATTCTGGATACAAAAAAGCCCTGCTGGTCAGGGCTTTTTCTATTTCTGAAGCACGGGGGGCTGTCGCGCCTTAATCCTTGGGATCCTTGAGCGCCTCGATCACATCCTCCTTGGGCCCGAGTCCCTCGACATGGTTGAAGGTGTCGAGCCCCTCCTGCGCACTGATGGTAAAGGCGTCGGCGCTCAGGTAGCTGCCGCTGCCGGCGCTCTCCATGATGACCACCAGCTCGGGCTGCTTGTCACCGTTGAGATCCAGCAATTTCAGCTCCTTGATGGAGCCATCGCGCGGCAGCACCTTGCCGTCGATGAACTGATCCAGCGGGAACTGGGGATTGGCGCCGGAGTAGAGGCGCACATCGTAGCTGCCGATGGAGGCGGGTTCACCGCGTCCTTCAGCCACCGTGATCACCTGACCGGAGGGGAGTGTCAGCTGTTTGAAGAAGCTCTCCGCTGCCTGGCCGGTCAAGGGCAGAGTGAGCAGACCGAGTGTCATCAGCAAGGTTTTCATAGGCGTTACCCTTGTTACTGCGGTGAGCGGCAGGGCCGTTCACTGACGTCAACGTATGGAGATGGGGCGGTGCCGACACATGGCATCCGCCCCTCTGTTATGCCTCACAAGAGGCGTGCATTACCAGATCTTCACCCGTTTCTGGGGTGGCAGATAGAGCTTGTCCCCCGGCTGGATGTTGAATGCCTCGTAGAAGGCGGGAATGTTAGGCACCACGCCGTTGACCCGGTACTCGGGCGGCGAGTGGGGGTCGGAGCGCAGCAACATCTGCATCAGTTCGGGACGATACATCCCTTTCCACACCTGCGCCCAGCCGAGGAAGAAGCGCTGCTCGCCGGTAAAGCCGTCCAGCACCGGCGCCTCCTTGCCATCCAGCGACAGCTCGTAGGCCTTGTGGGCGATGGTGAGGCCGCCCAGATCGCCGATGTTCTCGCCCAGGGTGAACTGACCGTTGACGAACTGACCGTTGATGGGCTCGAAGCGGTTGTACTGGGCCACCAGCCGGCTGGTGCGGAAGCGGAACTCCTTGAGATCCTGCGGTGTCCACCAGTCGCGCATCATGCCGTCGCCGTCGGATTTGGCCCCCTGATCATCAAAACCGTGGCCCATCTCGTGGCCGATCACCCCGCCGATGGCGCCGTAGTTGACTGCGTCATCCGCTGTCATGTCGAAGAAGGGGGGCTGCAAAATGGCCGCCGGGAAGACGATCTCGTTGTTGCTCGGGTTGTAGTAGGCGTTCACCGTCTGCGGCGACATGTGCCACTCGTCCCGATCGACCGGCTTGCCGAGGCGAGCCAGATTGTCGGCATATTCGAAGGCCTGCGAGCGCTGCAGGTTGCCCACCAGATCATCCGGTTTGATGGCGATGGCGCTGTAATCCTTCCACTTGTCGGGGTAGCCGATCTTGGGGCGGAACTTGGCCAGCTTCTCGAGGGCCTGCGCCTTGGTCTCGGGCGACATCCAGTCGAGCTCCTTGATGCTCTGGCCGTAGGCGGTGCGCAGGTTCTCCACCAGCTGCTCCATTCGCTCCTTGGCCGCAGGCGGGAAGTAGCGGGCCACATAGAGCTGGCCGACCGCTTCACCCAGATGATCGTTCAGCACCCCGAGCGCCCGCTCCCAGCTGGCGCGCTGCTTGGGCGTGCCGCTCAATGTGGTGCCGTAGAAGGCAAAGTTGGCGCGGTCGGTCTCGCTGTCGAGATAGGGGGCGTAGTCGGTCAACAGTTGCCACTTGAGGTAGGCCTGCCAGTCGGCGATGGGGGTCTGGGCCATCACCTGATCCAGCGCGCTAAGATAGGTCGGCTGACCGATAATGAGCTCCGGCTGGGAAGCAATGCCCGCGGCGTTCAGATAGGCCTGCCAGTCGAGGTGGGGGGCGAGCCGTGCCAGTTCGCTGGCGGGGCGCTTGTTGTAGTTCTTCTCCCGATCTCGCAGGGCGACGTTGTCCCACTGGATGGTGGCGAGCCGGGTTTCGAGGGCCAGAATCCGTTTGGCCTTGCCGCTCGGGTCAGATTCCCCGAGGCGGCTCAGCATGGCGGCGATATGCTGCTGGTACTTCTGGCGCAGGGCCTGACTGTCGGGATCCTGCTTGAGGTAGTAGTCCCGATCCGGCAGCCCCAATCCCCCCTGATAGAGGTAGACCGCATAGCGGTCGGGAGACTTGGCATCGGCGTCGATCCAGATGCCAAACGGCGCGCCGCCGCCCATGCGGCCACTTTGGGCAAAGGCGCGGGCCAGCGCGGCCTGATCACCGATCCGGTCGATATCGGCCAGCGCCGGTGCCAGCGGGGTGAGCCCCTTGGCGTCACGGCTAGCCTGATCCAGATAGCTGGCGTAGAGATCGCGGATCTGCTGGGTCGGCGTGCCGGTGGCGGCCTCCTGCTTGGCCAGCCCCTCGACCAGCACCCGCACATCGGCGAGGGATTTGTCCCGCAGCATGTAGAAGGCGCCATCGGCTGGGCGATCGTCGGGGATCTTGGCGGTGGCGAGCCACTTGCCATTGACGTAGCGGAAGAAGTCATCGCCGGGTTTGACCCGGGTGTCCATATTGGCCAGCGCCAGCCCGGAGTGTTTGGGGGAGTCTTGCGGTGCTTGACTGCAGCCAGCCAGCAGTGCCAGTCCAATCAGGCCGGCCAGTAAGCTTTTCTTATTGTTCATCTTGTTTGATTCCAATTCGGGTTGTTTGCTTCCCTGCCCATCTTCCTTGCTCCAACCGGTTGTGCGACCGCCTTGCGGCCAGCCTGGTGGAGAGGGCGGGCGAGCCTCACTCTAGCAGCAGGGTTGCAGCTTGATAAGCCCGACTCTGCTAAGATCGGCCGGTCCGTTTTGGGGAAGCCTATGATTTCTCATCTTTATTCTCGCTTTTGTCTGACTATGCCAGCGCCGGAAGGTTCCACCGGTCTGCTGGTGGCCTTCAGTGGCGGCCTCGACTCCACCCTGCTGCTGGTGCTGGCTGCGCAGTATGCTCGCGAGCACAGCCTGTCACTTCGCGCCCTGCACGTGCACCACGGCCTCAGTCCCCATGCCGATGAGTGGGTCGCTCATTGTGAAGCCGTGTGTCAGCAATTGGCGGTGGAGCTGCTGGTCGAGCGAGTGACTCTGGCCCGTGGCAATGGCGAGAGTCTGGAGGCGCAAGCCCGCACCGCCCGTTACCAGCGGCTGACCGCCCGGATGCGGGAGGGGGAGTGGCTGCTCACCGCCCACCATCAGGACGATCAGCTGGAGACCCTGCTGCTGGCCCTCAAGCGCGGCGCTGGTCTGCGTGGACTGGCGGGGATCCTGCCAAGCCAGCCCTTTGCCGGTGGCCTGTTGCTGCGTCCGCTGCTCGATATGAGTCGCGCCGAGCTGGCCGAGGCGGCGGCGAGCCTCCCCTTTGGCTGGGTGGAGGATGAGAGCAATCAGGATGTGAGCTATGACCGCAACTTTTTACGCCAGACGCTTATCCCCCAGCTCAAGGCGCGTTGGCCCGCCATGGCCCAGACCGCGGCGCGCAGCATGGCCCTGTGCGCCGAGCAGGAGGCGCTGCTGGACGAACTGGCAGAGAGTGACTGGCAGCTGGCGGGCGAGGAGGAGGCGCTCCATATCGGCCCGCTGCACGCCCTTTCACCCACCCGGCGCAACAACCTGCTGCGCTACTGGATCCGCCGTCAGGGGGGGGAGATGCCATCCCGTGAGCAGCTTGCCCGGCTCTGGCAGGAGGTAGCGCTGGCGCGCGGCGATGCCAATCCCCAGCTCAACTGGGGGCGCCAGAGCTGCCGCCGTTTTCAGGAGCGACTCTATCTGGTGAGCCCTGATCTGCAACCTTGCCATCAGGTGTTGCCGGTCACAGTGGGTGAGCCGCTGACCCTGCCGGACGGGTTGGGTGAGCTGGTGGTACGCATGGCGGAGCACGGCGAGGATCTGCTGCGTTCCCCCCGAGCGGATGAGCCTCTCTCGGTGCGTTTTCAGGTGGCGCCCGGGATCCCCCTCAAACCGGTGGGGCGAAGCGGCAGTCGGCGGATGAAGAAGCTGCTGCAGGAGTATGGCGTGCCTTCGTGGCAGCGAGGGCGCATTCCCATCCTCTACTATGGCGAGCAGGTGGCGGCGGTGGTGGGGCTCTTTGTCTGCGACGGTTATATGGCACAGAGTGCCGGGCTGGTTTGCCACTGGCAGGGAAACGGTGCCGCCCCCATCCTGCCCGAGCAGGATCTTGCCTGAGGTGATCTCGGTGTGAGGGAGGCTTAGCCCAAAAAAAGAAGCTCCGGTCACATGGCGCGCATGTGCCGGAGCAAAGAAGAGTTCGGGATTATTCGTTAGGGCTGGCCTTGCCTGCTTTCTTGCGGGCGTAGAGGTGACTGTCGGCCGCCTCGTAGAGGCTCGGCACATCGACCCCGGATTGCCAGCTGGCGGCGCCAAGGCTGCATCCGACCGAGAAGGTGCTGAGCTCCTTGTTGGTCATCAGCATGTGCTGCAGTCGCAGCCAGACCGGGCGCCACGCCTCGGGTTCGGCCGGTTGCAGCAGCAGGGCAAATTCATCTCCCCCGAGCCGGAAGGCTTGATCCGTGCTGCGAATGCACCCCTTGAGCAGCTGGGCGAAGCGACTCAGCACCAGATCCCCCACCGGATGACCCCAGGTATCATTGATCTGCTTGAAGCGATCGAGATCCAGCAGCACCAGCACCAGACCGTGGGGCTCGCGGCTGTGCTGTTCGATGGCGCGACCGATGGCCTCGTCAAAGTAGGAGCGGTTGCCAAGGCCGGTCAGGTGATCGAGCCGGACCAGCTGATCCAGTTTTTCCAGCCGCAGATAGAGGGGCAGCAGCAGGCAGAGCAGCTGATGGTATTGCATCAGTACCCGTTGCTGGCTGCCGCTCAGCGGATGTTCCAGCTCGTAGTGGAGCTGGCCGAGCAGCTGGCCGTGCTGGCCGCGCAGTTCGAACGGATAGTTGTGCAGGTTGAGGGTGGCCAGCGGCGGGTGCTGGATCAGCACATGGGGCTGGCCACAATCGAGGTAGAGACTGTGGATCCTGACAATTCTTGCCGCACGATCGGCAAAAGTTGTCAGCAGACCGCCGAGATCGCTCTGCCCCAACAACTGCTCGAGCAACTGGTTGCGTTCAACGCTGGGCAACGGCGTGAGCCGCTCCATCTGGCGAACCCACTGCTCGATGCCATGGCTAAAGCCATTAAGTGACGACGTATTTTCCATGGTCTTCCACCTGTAACACCTGACTACTGTCTCCTCCCTGCAATTGGCATGCCCAATATATCTTTCCTGCCCGCCAGATCGGCTGACTAAGCTTAAGTCGATAAAAGGAGAGGAAAATTTGTACACCGACCTGTTGATCCTGCTGTTCGCCGCCGTCCTGCTGGTGGCAACTTTCCGGCGCCTCGGCTTGCCGGTCATCCTTGCCTACCTGATTGCCGGCGTCTTGCTCGGCCCCCACGGGCTGGCGGTGATCACCGGTCAGTCGATCATGCAGACCATTGCCGAGCTCGGGATCGTCTTTCTGATGTTTTCGCTGGGGCTGGAGTTTTCCCTGCCGAAATTACTGGCGATGCGCCGGTTGGTACTGGGGGTCGGGATGTTGCAGGTGCTGCTCACGTCACTGCTCTTTTTCGCCATCGGCTGGTGGTGGGGGCTGGGTCTGGCCCAGTCGCTGGTGGTGGCGGGGACGTTGGCGCTCTCCTCCACGGCTGTGGTGATCAAGCAGCTCGGCGAGCAGAAGCAGCTCCATACCCGCCGCGCCCAGCTGGGGGTGAGCGTGCTGCTGTTTCAGGATCTGGCGGTGGTGCCCCTGCTGGTGATGATCCCGATCCTCGCCCAGCCGGAAGTGCAGGGGAGTGCGCTGGCCGCCGAGATCGCCTGGGCCACCCTCAAGGGGCTGTTTGCTCTATTCACCCTGTTGGCGGTGGGCAAGTGGTTGCTGCCGTTGTTGTTTCACGAGGTGGCGCGAGCCCGCTCCGACGAGTTGTTCGTGCTGAGTGCCCTGCTGGTGGCGCTGCTGGCTGCCTACATGACCCATTCGCTGGGGCTGTCGATGGCGCTGGGGGCATTTCTAGCGGGGATGATGCTGGGGGAGTCCCACTACCGTCATCAGCTTGAGGTAGACATCAAGCCCTTTCGCGACGTGTTGATGGGGCTCTTTTTTATCACTATCGGCATGGCCATGGAGTGGGAGCTGGTGGCGCGGGCTTGGTGGCAGGTACTGATCTGCGTGGTGGTGCTGGTGCTGTGCAAATCCCTGCTGGTGCTGCTGGCCGGGCGGCTGATGGGGGAGCGAAAGCGTGACAGCATGGCCGCCGGCATCATGCTCAGTCAGGTGGGGGAGTTCGGCTTCGTGTTGCTGGCGCTGGCGCTCCACCACGGCTTGCTGGATCAGCAACTGGTCTCCCTGCTGATCGGCATCGGCATCATCTCCATCGCCATGACCCCCTGGCTGGTGACCCAGGCCCATTCGCTGGCCCGCAGCCTGACCGATCCGGCGCTGCTGACCCGCTCCGAGGTGGCCCAGTCGGGCCTGAGCAAAAACCAGCATGTCATCATTGCCGGGTTTGGCCGGGCGGGGCAGACCTGCGCCCGCTTCCTCAAAATCGAAGAGATCCCCTTTCTGGCCCTCGATCTCGACCCCGAGCGGGTGAGCGAGGCCAAGCTGGCGGGGGAGCAGGTGGCCTTCGGCGATGCCAGCCGCCGCGATATTCTGCTGGCCGCCGGGCTGTTGCGGGCGCGGCTGGTGATCATCACCTTCGATGATCGTAAGCGGGTGGAGGCGATGCTGGCACTGATCCGCGAATTGGCGGGGGATCTCAAAGTGCTGGTGCGTACCCGGGATGACAGTTTTCTGGAGCAGTACAAGCAGGCGGGGGCCTTCGAGGTGATCCCCGAATCCCAGGAGGGGGCCCTGATGCTGGTCTCCCACCTGCTGCTCAATTGCGATATCCCCATCGGTCGGGTGATCCGCCGGATGGAGCTGGAGCGCAGCAGTCAGTATCGCTTTCTGCACGGCTTCTACTGGGGGGATCAGAGCGCCAGCAATCTGGAAGCGGATCAGCTGCTTGAACGTCTCCACCCGCTGTTTCTGCACGATCAGGCGTGGGCGGTAGGCCGTGAAGTGCGTGAGCTGCCGCTCGATGAGGTGCGGATCAAGGAGGTGCAGCGCGGCGATCAAAGTCTGGAACCCAGACCCGAGCTGGTGCTGGCAGCTGGCGATCGGCTGATCCTGTTTGGTACCGTGGTGGCGATGGAACAGGCGGAGCAGCGTTTGCTGGAGGGGCGCTGAGTCCCCTTGCACTCATCGGTTACCCCCTTTACTCCCGCTCTTTTGGTAGCCCTTCGATATCGAGGAAGGCGACGACCCGCTCCCGCTCCCTCAGGGTGTCCTGATAGCCCAGCTTGATCAGCTGCTGACAATAACCCGGATAGAACATCAAAAAGCTGGCCAGACTGCTGGTCTCATCCCCCTTCACACCCAGCACCCGCAACAGGCGGCGCAACTTTAGCGGCAGTTTGCGCAGGTAGGCCAGTGCGATGGTGTCGAGATCCTGACTCGGTTTCAGCACGCAGGTCTCCACCCGCTTCAGCTTGAGGCGATTGCGCTCCCGCTCAGGGATAAGATCCAGAGTCTGGTTGATGCGCCATAGCCGCTCCAGATCGGAGTTGAGGGTGTCGGTAAAGACCGTATCGAGCAGATGGCTGGCAATATTGGAGCTGGTGAGATGGCCGTGATGATGGGTCGGTGCCGAGTGGGCTGGCGGATCCAGGGTGATCAGCAGGATCCGCTCCGCCCCCAGATGGATGGCGGGGCTGAGCGGGCTCAGCTGGTGGATGGAACCGTCGCCGTAGAACTTCTCGCCGATCCGGGTGGCCGGAAAGACAAAGGGCAACGCCGAGGAGGCGAGCAGGTGCTCCGATGTAAGCACGGTGCGTACACCGCGCCGTCTGGCCCGCTCCCAAGGATGGTGGTCGGCTCGCCCCTGAAAGAAGGTGGTGGAGAGGCCGTCATCGTAATCCGACGCCGTGATGGCCAGCGCCTCCAGACTGCCGTAGAGGATGTTGTCATCGATGCGGTGATAGTCGATGAGCTGGTCCAGCAGGCGGTGCAGCGGCGCGTTGTCAAAGAGGTGAAAGGCGTGGTTGGTGTGGGGATTGATCAGCCCCGCCGACCCCTCGTACATCAACCGCCACAGCAGGCGCCCGGGGTGAAAATCGAAGATGTGGTGAGTCTCGAAGCGGCGCCAGACCCACTCCAGCTTGCGTACCCCCAGATGGAAACAGGAGGCGTAGCAGGCGAGCGCGGTGACATTGATGGCCCCCGCCGAAGTGCCACACAGGATGGGAAAAGGGATGCCGAGATTGCGCGGGTAGAGCTCCGCAATCGCCTTGAGGGCACCGACCTGATAGGCGGCGCGAGCACCGCCACCGGTGAGCAACAACGCTGTATTGGGTCTGGCCATATGCTGGCGCCTTATTGTGTCCTGACAAGAATGTTCCCACTGACAAGTTAACTATAAGGCGCTGTATCAAATATAAAAACGGGCGCTCGCCCGTTTTTTCATGGCCCCATGTCAAAGGGCGCGGTGAGGATTTTCCGGCCGCGCCAGCTGATCGAAGGCGGCGAATACCGGAGCGCTGGCGAGGATGCGACCGTGGCCCAGTCCCCGGGTGCTCACCAGCCGGGTATGACCATCCTGACTGGCCCGCAAGGAATCGCCGTGCGGGGCAAATCTGTCCTCCTCGTCGTGCACGATCATCGCCGCGCCGCTGCGACTGGCGAGTCGGCCCAGCGGATCGACCGTGCTCAAGGGGTGCTGGTACTCCTGCTCAATCTCCTTGACCACCGCATCGAACAGCCGGATGGAGTAGCCGGAGCGTGCCACCATGCCGTAGAGCTGGGGCACATAGTCGAGCACCGGCGAAATCAACAGCAGCGGCAGGGTATCGATACCCGGCTGACGGCTGGAGAGGATGACGGCGCCCCCCATGCTGTGGGCGATGATCCCGTGCAGTGGGCCTGCTTCGCTGGCCAGCCTGGTTGCCAGCTCGTCGAAGGCACGTACGAAGCGGGGCAGGTGGCCTGTGTTGCCTGCGCTCTGGCCGTGGGCCGGATGATCGTAGGCAATGGCGGTGAAACCCTGCGCGGCGATATGGCTCATCAGCGGATAGAACTGGCTGGCGCTGCCGGACCAGCCGTGCATCAGCAGCCACAGTGGTCCCTGACCGAGCCGATAGCTCATCAATACCCCTTCGCTGGTATGGACGGCCTGCTTCACCAGACCGGCAGTTTCGTGGCCACCCCGCTGGTTGCGCTGGGGGGTGAGCAGCAACTTGCTAGCGGTACGCTTGGCATGGGTGGGGGCGAGTCTGTGGTGCAACCGGGTGCCTATCCCCAGCAGCCATTTGCTCGGGCTGAAGCGGCGGGTGTTGAAGTAGATCTTGCTGCTCATGGTCATCCTGTGGTTTTTATGTGCGAACGGTCGTGCTTTTTTATCGGTTTTTAAAAAGTCGTGTTGAACGGATGCCAAAACATCAGCGCCAGCTGCTCAGCAGAGCGTCCACCTCGGGCCAGAAGTGGTGGGCCGGATCCTGACACAGTTCGAGATCGTTGAACACCTGATCCGCCAGATAGAGGCCATAGAGGCGATAAACGGCGCGCCAGGGATCCATCTCCTGTCGCCACTCGCCTGCGGCCTGACCCTGTACCACCTGACGGGCCAGATAGTCGAGCCAGAAGCGCACCAGTTGCCGGGCGGCTTGCTGCACGGGGCTCTTTTGCTCATGGCCATCCTGCACCGAGGTCCAGGCGTCGAGGAACATGCAGCGTCCGGCAAAGCAGTGGTTCCACGCCTGCCAGGCGCGCAGCAGGGCGATCAGCTTGTCGTGCTGGCTCTGGTGCTCCTGCTGACGTACCGGCTGGATCACCCGCAGCCGAAACACCTCGGCGGCGTACTCCAGCACGGCGATCTGCAGATTGTCTCGGGATTGAAAGTGGCCAAACAGGCCGCTTTTGGACATCTCGCAGGCGCTGGCCAGCGAGCCGATGGTCAGGCTCTCCAGCCCTTGCTGGCTCGCTTGCTCAAAGGCTGTCTGCAAAATGTTTTCCCGGGTCAGGCGCCCTTTGCTCATCACTCTCTCCTCGTTGGCGCTGGCAGCATAAAGTACGATCGTGCTAATTGTCGAGCAACAAATAGCCAGCATGGCTGGCTATGTCGTCTCGCACGTGTCGCTATGCGCGGGGGTCAGTTCTCCTTGATATCGAGCTGTTGCAGGGCGATAACCGCCTGAGTGCGGTTTTTGACGCCCAGTTTTCTGAAGATGGCGGTGATATGGGCCTTGATGGTGGCTTCAGAGACGTTGAGCTCCCAGGCGATCTGTTTGTTGAGGCTGCCATCGCGCAGCATGATCAGCACTTTGTATTGCTGGGGGGTGAGGCTAGCCAGCTTGCTGGCGAAATCGGGGCCATCTTCCGATTCGGGATGGAGCGAGATGCCTTCCGGCACCCAGTTATCCCCCCCGATCACCGTATTGAGGGCATTGACCAGCTCCTTCATCGGCACCGATTTGGGAATGAAGCCGAGCGCCCCGAGCCGCAACACCTGCTGGATGATGGCCGCATCTTCCGAGGCGGAGACCACCACTATGGGCAGGTCGGGATATTGGCCGCGCAGGTGGGCCAGCCCCTCGAAGCCATTGGCTCCCGGCATCTTGAGATCGAGCAGCAACAGGTCGACCTCGGGGTGCTCGCCGAGCAGGCTGGTCAGGCTGTCGATGGAGTCCGCTTCCAGCAATTGGGCGTCGTTGATGGCCATGTGCACCGCTTGGTATAGGGCGCCCCGAAACAGGGGGTGGTCATCTGCGATGACGATGGTAAATTGGCTGTCCATATTTCGGTTAATGGCTCACATTGTTGCTAACTGATTGTTTTGAAAAATCAAACTAGCATCGCTCACCAAGAGGGTCAAACCCGCCGGTGCGCAAATGTGAAGCGACCATCGGATGTTTTGCCATCAGGGCAGATCGGCCGGTCGCAGGCAACTCATGCAGGAGGCAACAGATGGGATCCTTGGTATTGGCGGTGGGCACCGGCTCCACCTGGGCGATGCGGGCGGCACTGGTGCTCGCCATGAGCGGGCTGACGTGGCAGGAGCAGGTGTTCGATCTGGAGGATGCCAAGTCGCTGGCGCGGCTCAAGCGGTTGGCACCGGCCGGTCTGGTGCCCTGGCTCGAACACGATGGCGTGCGGGTTCACGACTCGCTGGCCATTGCCGAATATGTTCACGAGCTCTGTCCCGACCGCCAGCTCTATCCCGTTTCGCTGGCCGAGCGGGCACTGGCTCGCAGCCTCTGCGCCGAGTTGCACGCCGGATTTCGGCAGATCCGTTCTCTGCTCCCCTTCTTTCTTGGGGCGCCAACCCGTATCGATCCGCCGGTGGAGGCGGTCGGTGAGCTGGCCCGTTTGCAGGAGATCTGGTCGCAGGCGCGGGGCCCCTTCTACTTTGGCGAGGCGGGCATTGTCGATGCCTTCTATGCGGTGATGGCCTATCGGCTGGCCAGCTACGGCATCCTGTTGCCCGGTCAGGCCGGAGCCTATCAGCAGGCGCTGCTGGCCTGGCCCCTGTGGCAAGATATGTTGGTCAAGGCGCGCTTGCAGTGGCCGGTGGCGGCGCGCCAGTCACAGTGAACCTTGGCAGATAGATAAACGAGAGAGGGGAGCCAGTGGCTCCCCTCTCTGTTGCTGGTGAATGTGGCTCAAGAGTTACTTCTGCCGACCGGCAAAGACCACCACCACCTTGTCATCCCCCTTCTCCCGCACGAAGGCGTAGGGGGCATCCGAGAGTTTCTGGTGACTGCCTGCCGCAATGGCCGGATGGGCGGCGCGGAACTGGCCCAGTTGCTGCCAGTGCTTGACCAGCTCAGCCTTGTCTCCGCTGGCCAGCTCCTGCCAGTTCATGTCCGAGCGCAAGCCTTGATCGAACACTCCGCCATCCTTGGCCAGCCCGCGACCGGACTCGTCGCCGTAGTAGAGCTGGATGCCGCCTGGCAGCAGCATAAAGCTGTTGGCGACCCGGCGCTGTAGCGGCACATCCTGATAGTCGCCAAAGAACTGCTTGGTGTCGTGGGAGCTGATGTAGCTCAACACGTTGAACTCGGGATCCTGATTGATGCGGCTGGCGTAGCTGGCATAGGTGGGCTCGGCGCTGGCCATGCACTGGGCCTGGGGCAGGGCAAACTCGCGCTGATAGTCGAAGTTGATCAGTGAATCGAAACCGTTCTGATACCAGAAATCCTTGGCGACCCCGTGATCCCACACCTCGCCCACCATGTAGAAGGGCTGATCGTCGAGGGCCTTGCCCGGGTTGTTGGTCTTCCACTCCTTGAGTGCAGCGGTGCCCGCCTGCTTGAGCTTGGCCCACACCTCGGGCTCCAGATGCTTGACGGTGTCGGCGCGGAAGCCGTCGATGCCAAAGCGGCGCACCCAGTCGGTGTGCCAGGCGATCAGATAGTCGCTCACGGTAGCATCGGGCAGCACCTTGGCGAGGGTGTCTTTTTTCGCGGCCAGCAACGGCGGCAGCCCTACCGGTTTGGCCGATTCGGTCAGAAAGTCCGGCAGCCCCGCCACCGAGCCGGTGACATCGTCGGTGCCGGGCTGCGGGTAGCCGGGCAGACCGGCGCGCACCCAGTCACCGCTCCACCACTTGTTCCACGCGGGTGATTGATAGTCGATGAACTGGTTGTAGCCATGCCAGTTGAGGCCGCCGCTCGGTCGCCACTGGTTCCAGACGGTCGGCAGTTTGCCGCTGTTCTGGGTGAGATCGGTGAGCCCCAGATCTTGCAGATCGGCGAGGGTGGCGTAACCGGCGTGATTCATCACCACGTCGAGGATGATCCGCATGCCGCGCTTGTGGGCCTCGTCCACCAGGGTTTTCAGGCTCTCTTCATCGCCGTAGTTGGGGTCGATTTTGGTGAAGTCGAGCGCCCAGTAGCCGTGGTAGGCGTAGAAAGGAAAATTGCCCTGCTCGCCACCGCCGATAAAGCCGTGCACCTGCTCCACCATGGGGGTGATCCAGATGGCGTTCATGCCGAGGCTCTTGATGTAGTCGAGCTTCTCGGTCAGCCCCTTGAAGTCGCCGCCGTGCCAGGTGGCCACCTCATCCTGTCCATCCTTCTGGCGGCCGAAGCTGTGGTCGTTGGCGGGGTCGCCGTTGTGGAAGCGATCGGTCAGCAGGAAATAGACGCTCGCCTGATCCCAGCTGAACGGTGCTGGCTTGGCTGCCTTGACCGGCTCGAGCAGCAGCAGGCCGCCGCTCTCTTTGCTCGGGCTCAGGGTCAGCTTGCCCTGTTTGACCACCGCCTCCTGTTTCGAGTAGGCATCCCTCAGTCGGGTACCCTCGGGCCAAACCCCTTTCAGGGATACCGTGACCGGGCCGCCATCCCAGCTGATGCAGGGCTCTTGTGGTGGCTGTCGTTTGAATTCGCTCTTCTTGGTCGCCCGCAGCACCTTGAGGCTGGGGGTATCCGGGTTGAAGGTGAACTGATACTCCCCGGCCAGCATCACCCGCAGGGTAAAGCTCTGATCCTTGCTGCATTTGTCCATGGGCTGGGCGGTGCCGAAGGGGAGCGGCTTGCTCTCGCTCGGGCCAAAGCTGGTACCGCAACTGTTGTCTGCGTCGCTGATGCGGATCTGGTGGCTCCCCTTGGCAAGAGGGTGAGTCAGCTCCACCGTGCCCTTGTCCAGCGCGATCGGGGCCGCCACCGGTTGACCATCTACATAGAGGCGAACCTCGGGGGCAGCTATCGCCTGTTGGATGAACAGAGGGGCGGCCAGCAGGGCGAGCCAGAGAGGGGATAAGTGATGAGCACGACGCATAAGCCATTCCTTGAGCAGGGCAGTTCGGACAAGGGCCCATTCTAGGAGCAGCAAAGCGCGCCTTGGATCGGCAAAATGCCGATTTGTGACATCAGTTCAAATGGTTACGTTTTCAAGCCGAGGAAAGTGTGACGGAGAGGAGAGAGACGCTCTGTCGATAAAAATAGCGGCCATAAAAAAATGCCGGTCAGGTGACCGGCATTTGGTGTGTCAGGCATCGTCGTCACATCAGACGGTGAAGAACTTGAAGTTGACGAAGGCCACCGCGATGAAGGAGGCAACCATGCCGCTGATGCAGAGCACCGCCGGGCGGATGGCGGGCCAGCGATGGGTCAGCAGAATGATGGCCAGCAGGGTCGGGTAGAGCCCGAACATGTAGCGTGGCATGGCGTTGAGGCCGGTCATCAGCGGAATGGTGCAGCAGATGAACATCAGGGTCGCTTCCGCCCAGCGCTTCTGGCTAAACAGGTAACCGTTCAGGCACCAGCCGAAGATCACCATGATGGAGAGGTAAGCCTTGCGGCCGCCCAGCTCGAAACCGCTCAGCCACCAGTCCAGCGGGCTGTCCATGTAGCGACCCCAGGCCACCTGAATGTGCTTGAAGGCGAAGGCATCGCCGGTCAGGTGATAGAGGTAGACCATGTAGGCAAACAGGCCAAACGGGATCATCCAGAGGGTGAAGACCACCTTGAAGGCGCGCTCGGTAAAGCGGAAAAATTCCCGCCAGCCGTAGGCCTGCAGCGCCAGGATCAGCACCGGGAAGACCATCATCACCCCCAGGTTGCGGGTGGCGGAGATACAGACCCCCAGCACGGCCACCATCAGCCACTGCTCCCGATAGGCGAACAGGAACATCCCCAGCATCAGCGCCATAAAGGTCGACTCGGTATAACCGGAGACGAAGTAGGCTGAGAAGGGGGAGAAGGCGAGCAGCCAGACGCCGAAGCGGGCGGTATCGTCCCCCAGCTTGAGCTGACGCAACACCAGCAGCATCAGCGGCAGGCTGGCGAAGAAAGAGATATTGGTAACAATAATGAGGCCGATCAGGCTCTCGACATTGAACAGGTTGGAGATGGCACCGGAGACCATCGGATAGAGCGGCATAAAGGCCCAGTTGGCCGCATTGCCCTTGCTCAGCCAGCGCGGGTAGAGGTCGTAGCCGTTTTCGATGATGCGCTGGAACCAGACGCAGTCGAACTGGCAATAGGCCTGCAGCGGGCCGATGTCGGGGGAACCATAGAGCTGGACACCGAAGTAGCCCATGCCATACAGCGCCACCCGGCTCAGCATGAAGGCGGCGATGATCATCAGCCAGTCACGGCCGCTGATGCGCAGTGACGGGCGATAGGGGAGTGCAGCCCCGGTTAGCGGGGCAGTATTGGTCATATCATTCATCAGGCAAAAACCCAGACGCGAGAGAGAACGTAAGTGAGGACGGTAACGGTCAGGGTGGCGATGACCACCGGCAGCAGACCGGAGAGCCCCGCAAACAGCAGGCCGCTCAGGATCAGGTTACGCACCGCCAGCGAGAAGAGGGCGACCAGCAGAAACTTGCTGGCGGCTCCCTGCTTCTGGAAGGTAATGTAGCGGTGACCAAAGAAGGAGAACCAGAATGCGATGGCAAAAGCCAGCGTGGTAACCAGGTGCTCCGAGATGGTGGGCCAGGTATGAAACAGTGCGATGGAGGTGCCAAGGTCGACGAGAGTAGCCCCCCCGCCGACAAAACCGAAACGTACCAGCCGCCAGAATTCCTCGCGGGAGATCATTGAGGCGCCTGCTCCTGCTGCTCTTGCGGGTTGCTGTCAGCGCTCTGCGGTTTGGCCGCATCCTGCTTGGCATACTGGCCATAGACCCCTTCAATGAGGTAGACCGGGCGCTGTTTCACTTCCACGAACATGCGGCCGATGTACTCGCCGATGATGCCGAGCGACAGCAGCTGGATACCGCCGAGGAACAGCACTACGGACATCAGGGAGGCGTAACCGGGCACGTCGATGCCGAAGAAGATCACCTGGGTGATGATTTTCAGGATATAGAGGAAGGCGACCAGCGAGACGCTGACCCCCACATAGCTCCAGACCCGCAGCGGCCAGCTGGAGAAGCTGAGCAGACCGTCGAGGGCGAAGTTCCACAGTTTCCAGTAGTTGAACTTGGTTTCACCGGCGTGACGGGCCGGGCGCTCGTAGGGGACGCCAACGGCACGGAAACCGGCCCAGGCAAACAGACCCTTCATAAAGCGGTTGCGCTCTGGCAGCAGCTTGATCGCCTCGACCACTCGACGGTCGATCAGGCGGAAGTCACCTGCGTTCTCCGGCAGCTTGGTGCTGGTGGAGAGGGCGTTGAAGAAGCGGTAGAAGCCACCGGCAGTCAGGCGCTTCATCGGGGTATCGGCGCTGCGATCGACGCGGATGCCGTAGACGGTGTCATAGTCACCGGTCTGCCACAGTTTGACGAACTCCAGGATCAGGGCGGGCGGGTCTTGCAGATCCACGTCCATCGGCACGATGGCATCCCCTTTGGCCTGATGCAGACCGGCGGTCAGGGCCGCTTCTTTACCGAAGTTGCGTGCCAGGTTGACCAGGGTCACGCGCGGGTCACGGGCGATGGCCTGCTCGACCACTTCACGGGTGCGGTCACGACTGCCATCGTTGACGAATACAATTTCAAGCTGGTCTTTCAGCGGGGCCAGTTCGTTGTCTATCGCGTTGATGAAGGCATCGATGCTCTCTTCCTCGTTGTAAACGGGAACGACCAGAGAGAGTCGAAAATCTGGATGCGACATAAGAACGTCCTTATTTGGGATAGTTGTTTTTATAAAATGGTATTCGGGGCAAGGATCACTGGGCTACGGTCAAACGTACCGACTGCACATTGATGGGAGTAGGTGCCGAGAGCGCCAGAAAATTGGGGCGCTTGGGATCTGCCGTGAGTGAGTCGCCGGGCAGACTGAGGCGGATTTCGTTGATGCCCGCTTTGGCCAGTTTCACCGTGGTGGTGAAGTCGTGACCCAGCGCCACTTTCAACAGGGCACCGGCTTCCGGGCTGTTGATGCGGGCCTGTACGGTAAGCTGATCCGGATTGGCCGCCTGCTTGGGCAGCACAAAGTAGAGACCGCCCTGACCGCTGAGCAGGGTACCTTCGTCGCTCGGCTTCTTGGCCCAGCCTTCGCTGGAGAGGAAGCGGCTCGGCTTGGTCAGATTGAGCTCGTTACCCGGCTGATAGGTCATGCTGGAGTTGTGTTCCCAGAAGCGGGTTTTGCCTTCCAGATAATAGAGTTTGTAGGCCAGGCTCACGTTGGGGTGAGCAGCCAGATAGAGGGTGTAAAGATAAAAACCGCTTAACGCCAGAATGGCAGTCAAAAAACCGAACTTTTTGTACGTCATATCACTCTCTATGCCTGACAGAATGGGTAGGCCGATGTCGCGCATATGCTAATCCAATTGCAAAAAAAGCATAGTGGATCACAAAAAAATATTTGGTCACATATTAACCCCTTTTTACCCCTGTTCCAAACGTTGCTGTTTCCCGGTTAAACAGGTCTCGCGGGGTGCAGGTTGCCAGTGGCGCTCCGGCGGAGCAATTGGCAAATAGACGTGCTTTGCTGCGTCATTTTCTAGCGGATGCGATAGTCATCTGGCCTCTATCGCCATTTTGCAGGGGGCGATTTATGATGACTCACTTATTCGTCAAGGATGACATATGAAGTGGATCTCTTGCTGTCTGTTGCTTGGATTATGGGCGCCAATGGCATTGGCCAAGGCCCTGTGTCCCGAGCCTATTCAGGTCGGTTACGATAACTGGCCCCCCTACCATTATTACGAAGCCGACTCACCGCAAGAGGTGCGCGGTTATGCAGCCGAGGTGCTGACGGCTGTGCTCACTTCCATGCACTGCAAGGTCAACTATGTGGAGCTGCCCTGGAAGCGGGTACTTCACGAAATGGAGTATGGCGAGATAGACATGGCGATGGAGGCGAATATCAACGATGAGCGCGCTCGTTATGCCTGGTTTTCCGACGCCTACAACCCGGGGCGCACCTTGCTGTGGATCCGCAAAGGCAGCCGCTATCCCGAACAGGATCTGGCGAGCTGGCTGGCCAGTGGTTACTCCCTCGGCGTTACCAAAGAGTACTTCTATGGTGAGGAAGTGATGTCGCTGCTCGCTCGCTATGCCAAACAGGTGAGTGCGGTGAGCGACCAGCAAAATTATGAGAAGCTGGCCCGCGGGCGGATCGACGGTTTTCTCGGTGACATGCTGGCTACCCCCAGCGCCCTTAACAAGGAGGGGATGAGCGGTCTGTTCACCAGTCACCCCATGGTGGTATCTGAATCGCCAAGCTTCTTTATGTTGGGCAAGCGCAGCTTTTCGCCGCAGTTCTTGCAACAATTTAATCAGGCGTTGGCGCGGTTCAAGGAGACAGATGCGTATGACATTATCTGGCAGCGTTATGCCCCCGGGCGCTAGCAAAGTATTGGCCGTTCACGCATCATGAGCGGCCTGAGCATCGGGTCTGCTTGTCAGGCCCGACAGAGTGAACAAACCGTTTTGAGGTACCCATGGGGATGAAGTATTGGCTGGCCCTTGCCAATCTGGTGTGGCTGGGATGTTTGCCCGCTGGCGCGGTACATGCGACCGAAGCACAAGTCGTGGTGGCGGCCAGTGAAACCGGACATGACTGGTATCAGGGCAGTCAGGCCGAACAGGCCCGTGTCGAGCTGGAGCAGCAGTTGCAAGAGGCTGTGCTTGCCCAGCTGCATCCCGATTTTTTCACGCTGTGGAAGCGCCTGCAGGCCACCCCTGCAGACAAGCGTGGTGCCATCTATGACGACATTTTTGCCAAGCTCAGTCGTTTCCAGCACGCCTGGCGGGGGATGGATCTGGTCTCTCGCGAGCAGATGAAGACCCTTAAGCTCGATTTGAACCGCCCTGTGGTGACCCAACCCAGCGATGATGACCTGCTCACCCAGGTGAAATCCCTGCGCCCCCAGGTGGCGGAATACGAGGCGGTGCGGGCCAAGGTGCACAAACTGCTGGCGATGCCGATGGCCAGCAAGTGGCCAACCCTCGATATGCCGACCCTGCGTGCCGGAGAGAGCTCCGCCGAGCTCGGCCAAATCCGCGCCATGCTCAACGAGCTGGGCGACAGCGCCCCGAGCCATGGTGATCAGATTTACGATGGTGATACCGAGCAGGCCATCAAGCAGTTCCAGCGTCGTCACGGTCTCACCGCGGACGGCATTATCGGTCGTCAGACCCGCTCCTGGCTCAATACCGGCCCGCAAGTGCGCGCCAGCCTGCTGCTGCGTAACCTGTGGCGTCGCGATCTGGTGGATCAACTCGCCGGTGGCCGCTACGTGCTGGTCAATATTCCCGACTACCGCCTGAGCGTGGTGGAGTCCGGCAACGAGGTGTTTACCAGCCGGGTCATCGTCGGTAAGGAGCAGCGGGCCACCCCCATTCTGGCCAGCGAAATTCGGTCCATCGTGCTCAACCCCTCCTGGCATGTGCCGCGCTCCATCCTGAGCAAGGACATCCTGCCCAAGCTGGGTCGCGATCCCGCCTATCTGAGTCGCGAGCAGTTCGAGGTGATCGACAGCGAGGGCAATCCGGTCCAGTTCACCGAAGAGGGGTGGCATCAGGCGCTGGCTGCCGGTTTCCCCTATCGCCTGCGGCAAAAGCCGGGGGATCACAATGCCCTGGGGCGCTACAAGTTCTACCTGCCCAATAATGACGCCATCTATCTTCACTCCACCCCGCGCAAGGCGCTGTTCGAACAGGGGGCGCGCGCCTTCAGTTCGGGCTGCATCCGGGTGGAACATGCGGACGATCTGGCCGAACTGTTGCTGGCAGATTCCCGCTATCAGCCGGACAAGGTGGCCAATATCCTCAAGGAGAGCCAGACCAAATGGTTGCCGCTCACCACGCCGATCCCGGTCTTTACCGTCTACTGGAGCAGCTGGATCGACGAAAATGGTCGCCAGCAACTGCGCAACGACATCTACGGATTTGATCGGGTCAGCTTCCAGAGCCGCCTGCTGTGATCCCTGCCACAGAGTGAAAAGCCCGGCCTGTGCCGGGCTTTTCTATGGGCGATTGCGGTTTGACAGGGCCCCCCGCCGGAGGGTAGTTTCAAGCGCCTGTATGACATTCACTCATTGAGATTATCCACCTTTTCGCTTGAATCTGCGATGGACGAACCCCTTATGCTGGAACAAGAGATAAGTCGACGTCGCCTGTTGCTGGGAGCCGGTTGCCTGCTGGGCAGCTCGCTGATCTCCTTCCCTGCACTGGCCAGCCGCAGTACCACCGGGCGTGAACTCAGTTTCTTCAATCTCAATACCGGCGAGCGGGTGCGCGCCAGCTATTGGGAGAACGGCCACTATCTGAGCGACGGGTTGGCCGAGCTCAACCACATCTTCCGCGATTACCGGCGCAATGAAGTGTTCAACATCGACAAGAAGCTGTTTGATCAGCTGTTCCTGTTGCAGCACAAGCTGGGTCGGCGCAGCGAAATCCAGCTGATCTCCGGCTATCGCGCCCCGGCAACCAATCGTCAGAAGCGCCACAAGAGCCGCGGCGTGGCCAAGCACAGCTACCACACCCTGGGGCAGGCGGTGGATGTGCGGATCCCCGGCGTACAGCTGGCCCATCTGCGCAAGGCGGCGCTCCAGCTCAAGGTGGGTGGGGTTGGTTACTATCCCCGTGATAACTTCGTTCACCTCGATACCGGCCCGGTGCGCAGCTGGTAAAGGGGTTGGCAAACTGCCAAGCTCTTCCCACCAGAGAGGAGATTGCGATGAAAAAGATAGTGATTGGCGGCCTGATCGCCCTGTTGTTGACCGGTTGCAGCAAGCTCAACCGTGAAAATTACGACCAGTTGAAGATGGGGATGAGTTACGCCGAGGCCAGCACCATTCTGGGCAAGGCGGAGCGTTGTGATGACGCCTTGGGCACCACCAGCTGCCTCTGGGGCGGAGAAGGGAAGAATATCAAGATCCGCTTTATCGCCGACAAGGCGACCTTCTTCAGCTCTGAAGGGATTAACTGAGTCGCAGACCGTCCATGAAAAAAGCGCCGCTCGGGCGCTTTTTTGTTGCTCGCAATCCAACCCGCTTCGCCAGAAGCTGGCGTACTCAGTGGGTCGCGTACTGGTAGTTGAAGGTGGGCAGACCCCACTTGAAGCGTACCGCCAGCAGCCGCAGTACAAAGCCGATCCCGATGGAACCGAACGCGGCCCAGTTGGTCGGCAAGCCCTGATCCAGCGCCAGACAGTAGAGGGCTGCGGTGATCAGCGAAATGGCTGCATAGAGCTCGCGACGAAACACCAGCGGAATTCGCTGACAGAGCAGATCCCGCAGCACACCGCCAAAGACCCCGGTCACCACCGCCATGATGCAGGCAATACCGGCGCCGTGGCCCATATCCAGCGCCCGGGCCGCACCGAAGATGGAGAAGACCACCAGTCCCAGGGCATCAAGGGCCATGAACAGCTTGCCGAGGTAGCGCATCAGGGGGGCGGAGACCACAGCCGCCATCGCGGCTGCGGCAACCAGCAGCACGTATTCCGGATGCTCAATCCAGAGCAGCGGATAGTGGCCCAGCAGCACATCGCGGATGGTGCCACCACCGATGGCCGTCGCCGAGGCGATGATCACCACACCAAACAGATCCATCCGTCGCCGACCCGCGGCCAGCGCGCCGGTCATCCCTTCGGCCACCAGGCCCACCAAGAAGAGTGCATGTAACATGAGATATCCCAGGGAACGAGAAAGGCCAGAATCCTACCAACTCGTGTCATATCGGACAAGCTATCGAATGCATGCATTAATTTAATTCATGCTAAATACGAAAAAGGCACCGTTTCGGGTGCCTTTTTCTAATCAATGTTCAAGGGTTAGCGCCCCAACTGCTCTTGCCGGTAGTGATCGACCCACATGGCGGTGGCACCACAGATGGCGACTGGCATCACGAAGAGGTTCACCACCGGAATGGCAGAGAAGAGGGTCACCAAAGCGCCGAAGCTGAGGCACTTGCCGCGGCGCTGCTTCAAGGCGTCACGCATGGTGATGAAGTCGATCTTGTGGTTGTCGAACGGATAATCCACATACTGGATCGCCATCATCCAGGCACTGAACAGGAACCAGAGCACAGGCGCCAGGGTCTGGCCCACCACAGGGATCAGAAACAGGATCAGGCAGCCGATGGCCTTGGGCAGGTAATACTTCAGCTTGGTCCATTCGCGGCCGAAGGTGCGTGGCACATCCTTGACGATATCCAGCATGCCGCTGTCATTGGCGGGCTGACCGGTGAGGATCTGCTCCACCTTCTCCGCCAGCAAACCGTTGAAGGGAGCGGCTACCCAGTTGGCAACCGAGCTGAAGATAAAGGAGAAGACCACCAGTATGGTGATGAGGGCGATGGGCCACAGCAGGTAGTCCAGCCAGTCGAGCCAGGCGGGGATCTGCTGATGAAGCCAGGCGAACAGGCCGTCCAGTTGCAGCAGCAGGGCATAGAAGGCCCCGGCAAACAGCACGAAGTTGACCAGCAGGGGGATCAGCACAAAGGTGCGGATGCCCGGTTGGCGAATGAGGGAAAAACCGCGCAGAAAGTAGTCTGCACCGCTGATTGAATCTTTGACCATATGGGGTGATTGGCTCATGTGAGCTCCATCTATGCATGGGAGAACTGCCAGCATATTACAAACAAGCCTTTGATTTGGTAAAGTCGCCGACTATTCCTTATTTCGTGCCGTGGCGACCAAAAATCGGGCATGAATGGGGATGATGCTTGCATATTACAAACAAAGCCGGGTCTGGATTTGGTAAAGTCACCTGCCCGCATCCTCTTTATTTAGCCACTGATACAGGTCGCCATGCGTCTGAAACTGATCAAACTCGCCGGCTTCAAGTCGTTCGTCGAGCCGACCCGCATCGAACTGTCGGCAGACATGACCGCCGTGGTGGGCCCTAACGGCTGTGGCAAATCCAACGTCATCGACGCGGTGCGCTGGGTGCTGGGGGAGAGTTCCGCTCGCCATCTGCGCGGTGAGAACATGACCGATGTCATCTTCAACGGCTCTATCAATCGCAGTGCGCACGGGCGCGCCTCGGTCGAGCTGGTGTTCGACAATCCCCACAACCGGGTGCCCGGCGAGTTCGGTCGCTTTACCGAGATCTCGGTGCGCCGCGAAGTGCTGCGCGACGGCTCCAACCACTATCAGATCAACGGCCAGAAGTGCCGCCGCAAGGATGTGACCGACCTCTTCCTCGGCACCGGTCTTGGCCCCCGCAGCTACGCCATCATCGAACAGGGCACCGTCAGCCGACTGGTGGAGTCGCGTCCGGCCGATCTCAAGCTCTTTATGGAAGAGGCCGCCGGGGTCTCCCGCTACAAGGAGCGGCGCCGCGAGACCGAGCAGCGCATTCGCCACACTCAGGAAAATCTGGAGCGCCTCGGTGATATTCGTGGCGAGCTGGGTTCGCGCCTTGACCACCTCAAAGCCCAGGCCGAAACGGCCGAGCGCTACAAACAGCTCAAGAGTCGTTCGCGCGCAGCTCGCGCCGAGCTGATTGGCTCCGAGTTGTGGGCGCTGGAGACGCGCCTTGGCGATGCCAAAACCGAACTGGCGCAGGCCGAGCAGGCGCTGGCGGCGCTCGATGCAAAGCGCACCGCCGATGAGGGGCACCACGTCACCCTGTCGGTCGCCAGACAAGAGGCGCAAGCCGAGCAGGCGAGCCGTCAGCAACAGATTTTTCTCGGCGGGCAGGCCATCGCCCGTCTCGAGCAACAGCAACTGCACCAGAGTGAACTGGGGCGCGACTGGCAGGCCCGTGCAGAGGCGCTGGGCGAGCGGATCGCCACTCGCAAGGCGCAGCTGGCCAGCCAGCAGGATCAACTGACCGAAGGGGTATTGCGCGCCGAGCAGGAGAGCGCCCGGCTGGAGCAGTGTGAGCAGTTGCTCGCTGAGCAGCAGGAGGCCCGTCAGCACGCCAGCGAGCAGCTGGAGCAGGCCCGCCTGCGCCAGCAGCAGTGGCAACAACAGTTGGCCGGGTTGCAGGGCCAGCTGAACCAGACCCGTACCCGGTTGGGTGGCCTGCAGGAGCTGCAAGCCAAGACCCGGCTGGCCCGCCTCAAACTGGAAGATGAACGCGCGGGCCCCCTCGGCGCTGAGGCCGATGACCTGCAACCGGCCCTCGATGCCCTGAGTGGTGAGCTGGAGCTGACGCGGGCGGCCAATGGCGAGCTGACCGAGCAGCTGGCACAGGCGGTCGACGCCCATGAACAACTCAAGCAGCAGCATGGCCAGCAGTTGAGCCTGCAACGGGAGCTGGAGGCGCGGCTGGCGACCCTGGATCAGATCCTCGGGGAGCAGATGGAGGGTGCAACCCTGGCCGACCGGTTGCAGGTTGCCCCCGAGTGGGCACCGGCGCTCGACAAGGTGCTGGGTCGCTGGCTCACCGCAATGCCGGCGGACGAGTGCAATCTGGCGCAAGAGGGGCTCTGGATTGGCCCGGCGCAACCGGCGGTTGCCGGTACGCTGGCGGCGCAACTGGGCGGCGAGCACATTCCCGCCTTCCTCAACGCCATCTGGCTGGTGGAGAGCCGGGAGGCCGCATTGATCCGCCAGCCAAGCCTTGCGGCCGGTGAGTCGGTACTGACTCCTGCTGGCGACTGGCTGGGGCCAAACTGGGCCGATTTGGGACAGGGCGCGGCGCTCGGCACCATGGCGCTGCTGGGTGAGCGTGAGCGGTTGCATACCGAGCAGGAGAAGGTTGCCGCTGGGCTGGCACAGCTGAGCGAGCAACTTGTGGCTGCCGATGCCCGGCGTGCCCAGCTTGCCAGTGCGCAGGAGTTGTCGCAGCGAACCTTGCGCGAGCAAGAGCAGAAATGGCAACAACTGCGCGAAGCCTGGAGTCTGCAACAGGGTCAGCGGCAGGAGCGGTTGCAGCGGCTCGGTCAGCTCGGCGAAGAGCTGATCCGGCTCGATCAGGAGCAGGCCGAAGAGGCAGAGCGACTGGCCAGCGCCCGTGAACAACTGGAACTCGATGAGGCACTCCTTGCCGAGTTGCAGGTGCAGGGGGAGCCGCTGAAGCAAGGGTTGCAGCTCGCTCAGGAGCTGCTGACCCGCTGCGAGCGGGCGGTCGACGAGGCCCGTGCGCGCCGCGAGCAGCAACAAGCGGCCTGCCAGCGTTTGCAACTGGAGTTGGGCAATCTGCGCCAACTCATAACCCTGGGCGAAGAGGAGTTGGCGAGGCTTGGGCTGGAGCTGGCCGGGCTGAAAGGGCCGGATAGCGAGGCAGTGCCGGATCTGGCGCCCCTGCTGGCCGAGCAGCGCAATCTTGAGGCGCAGCAGCTCGCCTGCCATCAACGGCTTGCGGAGCTGGAGCGCCAGCTCGGTGAGCTGGAGCAGGCCAGAAGTGCCGATCACAAGCAGTTGGTGACGTTGCAAGAGAAGCTGGCAACCCTGCGTCTTGAGCGCGAACGCAACCTCACCCGTCGACAGGGGCTGCACGAGCAGTTTGAAGAGCTGGGGGTTCGACTGGTGGATCTCGATCAGGCGGTGTTGATCGCCGCTGATCGTGGCAAGCTGCGGCAGGAGATCCAGACTCTGGAGGCGCAAGTGGAGGCGCTCGGCGCCATCAACCTGGCGGCGCTGGAGGAGTACGAAGAGGCGAAAACCCGGGCAACCTATCTTGAAAATCAGTGCCAGGATCTCGAGCAAGCGCTGGAAACCTTGAGCCAAGCCATTAAAAGAATTGATAAAGAGACACAAATACGGTTCCGGGACACTTTCGATAAGGTCAACGAAGATTTAAAATCCCTGTTTCCGAAAGTGTTCGGTGGGGGCAGTGCCTGGCTTGAGCTTACCTCCGATGATCTTTTGGAGGCCGGAGTGAGCATCATGGCGAGACCTCCGGGTAAGAAGAATGCTACCATTGCCCTGCTTTCCGGGGGGGAGAAGGCGTTAACCGCGCTTGCGCTGGTTTTTGCCATCTTCAGACTCAACCCAGCACCTTTTTGTCTGCTGGATGAGGTGGATGCACCGCTCGATGAAGTGAACGTCGGTCGCTTCTGTTCTCTTGTCAAAGAGATGTCGAGCACAGTACAGTTCGTTTACATCAGTCATAATAAGGTCTCCATGGAGATGGCTGAGCAGCTGGTTGGCGTCACGATGCAAGAGCCCGGGGTTTCTCGCATTGTGTCGGTCGATATCGGTGAAGCCGTCGCTTTGGCTGAGCAAAACTAGAAAGAGAAGCAGCTAATGCAGGAATTGCGTTACATCTTGGTTGCCCTGGGCGGTATTGCTATTGCGGCATTGCTCATTCACGGGTTGTGGAGCAACAAAAAGAATCGTCAGGCACCGATCAAAGAGAAACCGATTGGACGGATGGACTCCAAGTCGCGGGATCGTGATAACGACGCCTTCGACAGCGATGGCATCGGCCAGGTACGCGTGGTCAGTGGTGGCCGTCGTGCCGAGCCCAAGCTGCGCAGTGAAGAGAGCCGCCAGCCGGAACTCGGTCGTCGCCCTGCCGTCCCCGCCTTTGATGATGAAGATGACGAGGACGATCTGCCGCCGCCCGTAGTGCGCAAGCCTGCTGCCCGCCCGGTTCCGCCACCTCCTGTCTATGAAGAGGAGGAAGCGTTCGACGAACCGCTGCCCGAGGAGATCGACGAGGCGCCTGCCGCGCCGGTGCGCAAACCTGCTCAGGTCAATCGTCGTACCCCGGTCTACCGTTCCCGTCCCCAGCGCGAGCCCATGATGCAGTCGCTGGATGACGAGCCGCTGGTCGAGCCCGCCTATGCGACCGCCCCGACTTTTGGTGCCCGTGCAGAGACAGTCCGTACCGCCGACACCGTTCGTGCCGAACCGGTGCGTGCTCCCGAGCCGGAATATCAGCCGCAGCCCCGTCATGTGGCTCCCGAGCCTGTTTATGAAGAGCCGGCCTATGTGGCACCTGCTCCTGTGGTGGAAGAGCCGCGCATGGCCCCCCAGCCGGTCGAGAAGATCTGGCAGGATGTCTATGTCATCAACCTGATGGGCCGTCCGGGTCACGACTTGCAAGGTGCGACCCTGCTCTCATCCCTGATGGCGCTGGGCTTCAAGTTTGGCGAGATGGATATTTTCCACCGTCACGAAGATGCCAACGGCAAGGGTGAAGTGCTCTTCTCCATGATCAACATGGTCAAGCCGGGTACCTTCAACCCGTACCGGATGGAGCAGTTCACCACGCCGGGTGTCTCCCTGTTCATGCAACTGCCGCTGCGCAGCAATGCCGCGTTTGCCTTCGAGGACATGCTGCAGGCTGCCGATCAGCTGGCCAGCGATCTCGATGCCATGCTGACAGATATGGATCGCAGCCCGCTGAGCGACGAGACCATTGCCCGTTACCGTCACGAGCTGGCTGCCTACGAGGCCAGTCGCGACTAATACGCCATGCGGGTCGAGTGAAGAAAAAGTGCGGTACCCTGGTACCGCATTTTTGTTTCTACCCCGGCCGTATGTTCAATCACACTTCGAGACTTTTTCATGAGCGACACCCTCTCCCGCCACCGTCAATTGTGTGAACTGCTTACCGAATATGGTCACCAGTACTATATGCTGGATAACCCCACAGTGCCGGATGCCGAATACGACCGTCTGATGCGCGAATTGATCGCTCTGGAGGCTGACCACCCCGAGCTGAAAACCCCGGCTTCGCCGAGTGTGCGGGTCGGCGGTCAGCCGCTGACCGCCTTCAAACAGGTGCGCCACGAGATCCCCATGCTGAGTCTGGATAACGTCTTTAGCAGCGAAGAGTTGCAGGCGTTCGAACAACGGATGAGCGATCGCCTCAAGCGTGACGTGCGTTTCACCTTCTGCTGCGAGCCCAAGCTCGATGGTCTGGCAGTGAGCCTGCTCTATGTAAATGGTCAGCTGGTGCAGGCGGCCACCCGGGGCGATGGCGCCACCGGTGAGGAGATCACCGAGAACGTGCGTACCATCAAGGCCATTCCGCTCGCATTGCGGGGCTCTGGCTGGCCAGAGCGGCTGGAGGTGCGTGGCGAAGTCTTTATGCCCAAGGCCGGTTTCGAGGCGATGAACGCCAAGGCGCTGGCAGCGGGCGAGAAGGTATTCGTCAACCCGCGCAACGCCGCCGCCGGCAGCCTGCGTCAACTCGATTCACGCATCACCGCCAGCCGTCCCCTGAGCTTTTACGCTTACGGTGTCGGTGTTGGCGGCGAGCTGCTCGGTGACTCTCACTTTGGTCGCCTCAATCAGCTCAAGGAGTGGGGGCTGCCGCTCAGTCCCGAGGTGAAGCTCAAAGAGGGGGCCGCCGGTTGTCAGTCGTTCCACGACGACATTCTGGCCCGCCGTGGCGAGCTCCCTTACGAGATCGATGGCGTGGTCTACAAGGTGGATGCCATCGCCCTGCAAGAGGAGCTGGGCTTTGTGGCCCGCGCCCCGCGCTGGGCGACCGCCCACAAGTTCCCGGCGCAGGAAGAGATGACAGAGCTTGAGAACGTCGAGTTTCAGGTCGGCCGCACCGGCGCCGTGACCCCGGTCGCCAAGCTTAAACCTGTGTTTGTTGGCGGCGTGACCGTCTCCAACGCCACCTTGCACAATGCTGACGAGATTGAGCGCCTCGGCGTGATGATTGGCGATACCGTGATCGTGCGCCGGGCGGGGGATGTGATCCCGCAGATCGTCGCCGTGGTGGAGGCGAAACGCCCTGTTGATGCGCGCGAAATTCTATTCCCGACCGAGTGTCCGGTCTGTGGCTCTGCGGTCGAGCGGTTGGAAGGGGAAGCGGTTGCCCGCTGCTCCGGTGGCCTGTTCTGCGAGGCTCAGTGCAAGGAGGCGATCAAGCACTTCGCCGCCCGTCGCGCCATGGATGTGGACGGCCTTGGCGACAAGATTGTCGAGCAGCTGGTAGACAAGGGACTGGTGAAGACTCCCGCCGATCTGTTTAGCCTCAACGCCATCCAGCTGGCCGGTCTTGAGCGGATGGGGCAAAAATCGGCCCTCAATCTGGTAGCCGCAATCGATGCTGCGCGCAGTACCACCTTGCCGCGCTTCCTGTTTGCTCTGGGGATCCGTGAAGTGGGGGAGGCGACTGCGCTCAACCTTGCCAACCACTTCCTCACCCTGGATGCCCTGCGCGCGGCCTCGGTGGAGCAACTGCTCGAAGTGGCCGATGTGGGTGATGTGGTGGCCAAGCATGTCTACTACTTCCTGCGTCAGCCCCACAACGTGGAGGTGCTGGAAGCCTTGCTGGCTGCCGGCATCCACTGGCCGGCCATCGAGAAGAAAGAGGCCGCGGAGCAACCCTTTGCCGGCAAGACCTTCGTGCTGACCGGCACCCTGACCACCTTGTCGCGCAACGACGCCAAGGCGGCATTGCAGGCGCTGGGGGCCAAGGTGGCGGGCTCTGTATCTGCCAAGACCGATGTGCTGGTCGCGGGGGAAGCGGCCGGTTCCAAGCTGGCCAAGGCACAGGAGCTCGGTATCACCATCTGGACCGAAGAGGAGCTGCAACAGGCGTTGCAAGGCCAGAGCTGAGTTCGTCTCTCTGATAAAAAAACAACCCGGCATTCGTGCCGGGTTGTTTTTTATTCCCCCGCTATCACCATTTTTTGCGGGGGAGCAGCAAGCACCTGAGCAATATTTCCCGAGCGCTCAGTTTGCTCAATCAGTATGGCAACACTCTACAAGGCCACCTGATGCATCAAGCCATCCTCTCTCGAGGCTTATTCCTGTGGCTTGAGGAAGTTGCGATAGAGCATATAGAGGTGGGCCGAGCTCCAGCTGAAGTTGCTGGCTCCCTGCATGGCGCCGGTCTCCGGATTGTAGTTTTCGCGGATGGGGCCGCTGCCCGCCAAGCCCTCGGCGTTGTTGAACAGCTTGTTGACCAGAGCCTCGGCATCGCTGCGATAGCCGTAGTTCTCCAGCCCCTTCACCCCGAAGTAGAACTGATCGAGCCATACCCGGCCTCGCCAGTAGATATTGGGGTCGTAGGCCGGGTTGGTCAGCGCGGCTGTGCCCAGCGGGATCCTGGTGTTGAACTCCTGGGCGTTGAGCATCACCTCGCGCACCCGCGCCGCTTTCTCCTTGTCGGCGACCTCAGCCCAGAGCGGGCTCCACCCTTCCGGGCCACGGCCGCGGGCGGTCAGCAATTTGCCGACGCAGCCGTTGCCGTCAGCAACATCCCCCTGAGCAATCTGGCGATCGTAATAGAAGCCTGATGCCTCATCGAACATGCAGCTGTTGATGTAACCAGCCAGCTGGGTCGCGCCATCGCGGTAGCGGCTCGCGTCGTCCGGCTTGTCAAGCAGGTCGGCCATGTCTGCCAGAATGCGTTTCTCCTTGGCCAGGAAGGCGTTGAGCTCTACCGACTCCTGATCGATGGAGAAGCCGATCAAATCGCCATTGTCCTGATGGTTTTCAAAGAAGGCGACGTTCCAGTCCTGACGTGCCTTGGCCAAATCTCCGCCATAAGTCTTGTCGGCATAGCGTTGCAGCTGGCCCGGTTCGATAAAGCCGAAGCGGGCGGCGTTGTCCATGCCGGACTCCCAACCGGCGCCGTGCTGGGCACCGATATCCATGTCGCTGTAACCGCCCACGTTCAACACCTGTTGATAGAGCGGCATACCGGCGCAGGCATACCAGCCATCCCCCTCACTGGTACAGCTGGAGAGATCCAGCCCGGCGGGAATACCGTTGGAGTACTGCACCTTGAAGGTGATATTGCCGTACTCGTCATTGTGCTCCACATGCTTGGTGGCGCCATATTCGATGATGCCGTTGCGGTTGTTGTCCCGCGCGCGGTACCACCAGTCGTGGTAGGCCTGCAGCTTGGGATACATCTCGGCGATAAAGGCCTTGTCCTTGGTGGCGCTGTAGATTTCCCAGATGGCCCAGGCGGAGAGGGGCGGCTTGGTATCGCGCTCGTTCCAGTTGCCGCCATCGCCACCGCGATCCGCCAGCTTGTTGTAGAAGACGGCGTCGATCACCATGCCCGCATCCTGCGGTCGTACCGGATCATCCGGCTGTACCTGATAGTCATACATGGCGCGCACGTTGTTCTTGGCCACCTCCGGGTTGAAGTGTGCCATGGCATAGGCGTGCTTCCAGCTGTCCCAAGCCCAGACGCCGTCGAACCAGCGGGCGGTATTGGAGGGGGTTACCCCATCGTGGAGGATGGCGCCAGCCGGGGATCGCCAGTTGCCATTGAGGGTCTCCATCGCCTTGACGGCGATGCGACGCTCCGACTCGGGGATACCCTGATTGGAGAGACCCTTGGCAAGGTAGCCCTCCCAGCGGCGGATGGAGTCGGCAAAATAGCTGGCCGGGTCAGCCAGCAGGGCCTGACGGCTCTGTTGATGGCGGCTGTCGTCATCTGCGGAGTGGAGATAGCTCTGCAGGGTGTAGATATCCTGGCTCCCCTTGGCGGCCAGGGTAATGCTGGCGTCACTTTGGTAGCCCAGTGTCTTCTGGTCGAGGGTGGTGCGGCTTGGCAGGGTGCGGTCGATGCGATAGCGGGCGCTGCCGCTCTGCATGATGTTCCAAGTGCTGCGCAGTTTGCCGAACTGGAATTCGATTCCTTTGTCGCTCTCGCTGATGGTGCGAGTCCAGCCTGGATATTTGCTGGCAATCGTATCCTTGGCATCCCATTGATTGAGCAACTCGCCCTGCCAGTTGAGGTTGAGGGTGAGCGGTGCATCGGTCTGATTGATGAGTCGGGCGCGGATAAGAGCGGTGCGGGCATCGCCATAACGCAGCTCCAGCTCCAGCGTAAAGGGCTCTAACTCGAAGCGTTGCACCAGTGCGCCCGGAATCGCGTACACCTCCTGCTTGCGGGCGCTGGTGAGCGGGAACGGGCGCCCGCTCGCATCGCTCAGGGTGAGCTTGTCCAGCTCGCTGGCAAAGAAGAGGCTGTACTCCTCCGAGATGACCATGGGGCCGGTAAAGCCCCCCCACTCCTTGTCGTTGGCAGGCAGCAGGAAACCGTGCCAGGCCCCCAGATCGAGCAGCGGGTTGTATTTGAGGTTGGAGTAGCTGTCAAAGTCGCGGAATTGGGTCGGTGTTCCCCGACGGTCGATCACGTCCTTGTACTGGATGGCCTGCTCCGGTTTGGCGACTGTGCTGCTCTCTGTCTGGTTATCGTTGCAGGCGGTCAGTCCGAACAGGGCGGTGCCGAGGGCTACCGAGAGTAAAGTTTTACGAAACATTGCTCGCTCCAATTCCGTTTATGTAGGTTAAAAGGAAGATTTTTTACGCTTGTTTTTAGTGAAAAGGTGTTCGGTAGCCATTGTACGGCAGGGAAAAAGGGAGCGTTGGCGCGAGATCACACTCTGAAGAGGCGGCAATGTGAGCGGGATCACCGGGTTACATCAGGTTACATAGAATGGTCTTTAAGTAATATTTTACTTTTCGTTGCTCGCCAATCTGGCAGGACAGGTGTGCAGGTATTGGTGGGGCGTCAGGCCGAACTCCTGTTTGAAGCGGGCGGCAAAGCGGCTGGGGGAGTCATAACCGCAGGCGAGGGCGACCTCCAGCGGGGTCAGGCCCTGTTGCAACAGATTGAGGGCGTGGCTCATGCGTACCTGAGCCAGCAACTGGCGAAAGCTGCGACCTTCGGCGGCCAGCTTGCGCACCATGGAGGCGCGGCTCATGGAGAAGTGGGGGGCCACCGCCTCCAGGGTGTGGTCGATGCCGGGTTCCACCGCCAGGTATCGGGCCAGCCGCTCTGCGAGGGTCATGGTGCTGGCGGGAAAGAGCAACCCGAGGGCGTTGGCAGCCCGCAGCTCTGCATAGAAGCTGCGCAGCAGCTCGGCTTGGGTTGCTTCGCTCAGTCCCCGTTCGGCCATGGTGCTGATGAGCTCAAAGCAGAAGGCGAGCCCGGGGGTGACCTTGACGGCGGGTTCCTCCAGATCGGCGTGGGAAGGGGCTGACTCGGCCAGCCACTCCTGCGGTGGTGGAGTCAGCAGTGTGATGGCGTGGGAGCGAAATTTGCCCTGCTCCGGCTGATTGACGAAGGTGAGCTGGTGGCCTGCCGGGATCAGCAGCCACCGCTCCCTGTCAAACGACAGACGCCGCTCGCGCCACCATAGTTGCTTGCTCCCCTGGGTGACCCAGATGAGGGTTGGGGCATAGATGAGCACCCGATGCAGGGGCTGCTGGCGGATCCCGAGATAGTGGCTCTGTTGCAGCAGGGGAGTGCTCATCCGGTTGGCTCCTAGGGGGTGACGAAGGTGGCGGTCAGGGTGGCTTTGCCGAGCGCCATGCTATTGAGCATGTAGCCTACCATAGCGGGCGGGGTATCAGCCTTCACCTCGAGATCATGGGGCAGGGCCCAGGCGGTGAACTGATAGCGGTGCATGCCGTGACCAGCGGGCGGGCAGGGGCCGCCGTAACCCTGGCTGCCAAAGTCGGTGCGGATCTCCAATCCCTGCTTGAGCTTGCCGGAGGCATTGCTGGCCAGCTCGCTCTGGGTGGCAGGCAGGTTCACCACCAGCCAGTGCCACCAACCGCTGCCGGTGGGGGCATCGGGGTCATAGGCGGTGATGGCAACACTCTTGGTGCCTGCCGGCAGATCTTGCCAACTCAGCTGGGGCGAGTGGTTGTCGCCGCTGCAGCCAAAGCCGTTGAAGCTGAACTGTTTGTCCATCAACTGGCCTTCGTGAATGTCCGTGCTCTTCAGGGTCATGGCAAAGGCTGGCATGGCCGTCAGGCAGAGCAGTGGCAACAGGGCACTCTGTTTGAGCAATTTCATCGGGTGACTCCTCGTGTGGTAACGGGTTCACTTTAGCGAGGGTGGGACAGGATTTTGTTGCAGAACGACTCAAGGTGAGGTCGATTGGTGAGTTAATTGAGCCTTTTGGTGGTTTCATGGCAAGAAGGTAAACGGCAGCCATAAAAAAACCGGCATCAGGGATGCCGGTTTTTTGTTTGACGATAAGAGGTGCGGCTTAGCGCAGGATCATCTCGTCACGGCCCGGGCCGACGGAAACCATCGGAACCGGTACGCCGAGCAGCTCTTCGATACGCAGCACGTACTGCTGGGCCGCTTTGGGCAGCTCTTCGAAAGTGCGGCAGCCGGTGATGTCTTCGCTCCAGCTTTCCATCTGCTCGTAAACCGGCTTCAGGGCAGCGGTTTGCGGCCAAATCGGGTTCTCGGTGTGGGCACCTTCGTAGGCCACGCAGATCTTCAGATCCGGCAGACCGGTCAGGCAGTCCAGCTTGGTCAGAGCCACTTCGGTGGCGGCTTGCAGCTCGACACCGTTCTTGGTGGCGACGGCGTCGAAGTAACCGACATCACGGGGACGGCCAGTGGTAGCGCCGAACTCATTGGTGATCTTGCGGAACTCGTCCTGGTTCTCCATGGCGGTCAGCAGGGTGCCGGTACCGACAGAGGAGCTGAATGCCTTGGCCACAGCGATGACGCGCTCCGGACGCAGACCCGGCAGACCGCCACCGATACCGGCGTAGGCGCCGGATACGTGGGAGGAGGTCACCCAGGGGTATTCGCCGTAGATCAGGTCACGGCCAGCGCCCAGCTGGGCTTCGAACAGCAGGGTCTTGCCTTCAGCCTGCAGCGCTTTGAGCGGCATGCTGACGTTGCACACTGCGTCGATCCAGGGTGCAGAGACTTCCAGCAGCCAGTCGGCCATCTCCTGGGCAGTCTGGGTGAATTCGAAGGAGGGGTAGATAGCCTTCATCTGCGGCAGTTTCCAGTCCAGCATGAACTGGATGCGCTCGACCAGCACGTCCGGCTGTTTCAGCCAGCCAACCAGGATTGCTTTCTTCATCACGCGATCGCCGTAGGCAGGGGCGATGCCCTGACGGGTGGAGCCATAGGCGCCGTCACCCAGACGTTGCTCTTCCAGGGTATCTTCCAGTGCGTGCAGCGGCAGGCAGAGAGTTGCGCGGTCAGAGATGGCCAGCTTCGGAGTCACGCCGGAGGCTTTGACTTCCTCGAGCTCGACGGTCAGTTTCTCGGGGCTGATCACCATGCCCGGGCCGAGGACAACCAGGCAATCCGGGTTGAATACGCCACTCGGAACCTGGTGCAGCTTGAAGGTGCCAAGGTCGTTGACCACGGTGTGGCCAGCGTTGTTGCCGCCCTGGAAGCGAATGCTGGCGCCAGCTTGACCTGCCAGATAATCCACGATGCGGCCTTTGCCTTCATCACCCCAGTTAGCACCTACGACTACGATAGACGACATGACTCTTTCTCCTAAGACGTTAGGCGTCCATCCTAGGAGCCTGATGCGGATTAGAAAAATTAATTATCTTTATAATTCCGATAAGAGAACCATATAATTATGGCCAATTTAGCGGCAAACCGTCCGATTTTGCCTGGCAAGCCCCGCACATTGCGGGTTGAGGGACTCTTATGCTGGATATTCACTGGTTGCAAACCTTTGTCACCCTGGCCCGATTGCAACATTTTGGCCAGACAGCCACCGAGCTGCACATGACCCAGCCCAATGTCAGCCTGCATATCAAGCGGCTGGAGCAGGCGACCCGGGTGCGGCTGATCGAGCGCAGCCCGTTTCGCCTGACGCAGGCGGGGGAGCGGCTGCTGCAAAGCGCCGAGCGCACCATTGCCGAGTTGCAGCTCTGCCAGTCCGATCTCAATGCCCTCAACCAGCTGAGTCAGGGGACGCTGGCCATCGCCGCCAGCGACATCATCTCCCGCCTGCTGCTGATCCAGCCGTTCCAGCGCTTCAAACGGGAGTTTCCCGGCATCGACCTCACTCTGTTCAACACCACTTCGGATCAGGCCGCCGAGCTGGTCAAGGCGGGCAAGGCGGATCTGGGTTTTGTCATGGCGCAAAAGCGCAGCGAACCGCTCTTCTATACCGAGCTGCAACAGGTGACCTGGTGCGCGCTGGGCCACGGCCTTGCCCGCTGGCAGGCGCGGGCGGTGGCGGGGGAGAGCGATCCCCTCGACGAGCCGACCCTGATCCTGCTCGGTCACGACACCCGTACTCGGGCGCTGATCGACCCGTCCCTGCCGCTGCTGGCCTTGCCCCCCTGCCGCATCATGGAGGTGGGCAGCGTGGACGCCCAGCTGGATTGGGCCGAGGCGGGCTTTGGTGTCGCCATCGTGCCGGACTTTTCCCTGCATCCGCGACTCAACCTCACCGCGCCGGTCACCAGCCTCGGCGACTTTCCCGGTACCAGTCTGGGCTACGTAGTGCGCCAGAATCAGGTGTTGTCGCGGGCCATCAAGCAGTTGCTGCACTGGGTGGAGGAGGAGATCCAGAAGCCCAACCCCTATCTGACCCGGGTGATAGAGCCATAGCTGTACGGCAAGGTGAATAGGCCAATCGACTGCGCCACTATCGAACGCATATCAATAATCAGGGCAGCCGAGGCTGCCCTGATGCGTTTGTGGGTGCTGACCACTCAGTGCTGCGGCGGTGTGGCTGCACTGGTGGCAGGGGAGGGAAGTATATCGGTTTTATCCTGCGGTGGGGTTTCGTCAGCAACCGCGCTGCTGGCAGGCTGGGTTGCCTGCTCTTGCTGCGAAGTTGCCGCAGAGGCGCTCTGTGGCAACTGAGTCGAAACGGCAGCCGATGGTGATGGAACCGTTGACGCTGCGGCAGAGGCAGCCACTCTTTCCCCCTCGGTGGTCGGCGTAGCAGTGAGTTCGGGGGTGACCTCGAGCGCCTCTTCGGGCAAGGGATTAACCTCTGTTGCTTCTGTTGCCACTGCGGCACTGCTGGTGGCGGTCGCGTCAGAGGGCGCAGTCGCCCCGTCGGCGGCACTCACCGGCCCTGTCGTGGGCGCCGCCTCCGAGGCCGATGGCGCTGGTGCTAACGGCTCCGGCATCAGCTGTTCCGCGGTTAACTTCTCGGGGGTCAGTGGCAAGGGGGCTGGCGGTTGATCCGACATCCCCGCATGGAGGGGTAGCTCGGTTTGCGCCTGCAACTGCTCGGGGGTCACCTTGCTCAGGGCAGGATGCAGCCGACTGAACTGTTTGACCCGGGCCAGCAGGGTATCGCGCACGGTTCGGACGATGGGGTCCGGCAGGCTGGCCAGCGCCACCAGTTCGGCACTCATCCCGATGTTGTTGATAGCTGTAGTCTGCCCCGGATAGAGGTTGGCGGCGATGCGGCTGCGCTGGTAGTAGGGGTGCTGCTTGAGCAGCGTGTCGATCTGCTCCCCTTCGATGGGGATGAGGCGCACCTTGCAGCGGTTGATCAGGTCGCCGACCGCCAGACTGGGGTGACCGGCTACCACAAAAGCGGCATCCAGCGAGCCATCGCACAGCCCTTCCAGCGGTTCGCTGTCCGATTTGAGCTGATAGGCAGCAAACTGCCCGGGTTGCCATCCCATGGCTGCCATCAGGGCCTGGCTGGTGATCTGCTCACCGGCGCCCTTGTTGCCCGGATAGACCCGCTTCCCTTCGATATCTGCCAGGGTGGTGATGCCGCTATTGGGGGCGGCCAGCAGGGCCAACGACTCCTGATAGAGGCGAAACAGGCTGCGCAGCTCATTGTTGGCCCCCTGCCCACTGAAGGGGCCGGTGCCGTGCAGAGCGTGGTGCAACACATCGGACTGCACCAGCGCCAGCTGTACGTCCCCCTTGTCGAGTGCCTTGAGGTTGGCCATCGAGCCACGGGTGCTCTGCACGGTGCAGCTGTCCCCATGCAGGGCATGGCCGGCATTGAGCACCCGGCAGATGGCGCCACCGGTCGGGTAGTAGACCCCATTGAGCGGGCCCGTTCCGATAGTCAGCGCCTGGCTGCCAAAGGGGAGCAGCGCAGAGAGTGCACAGAGTGGGAGCAGAAGGTGATGCAAGATCCGTAGAGACATAATTGACCGTTGACTGAGTTGACCGCTGGCTGATGACACAGGGAAAAAGGGATGGGGCTTGCCCATCCCGTTGCTGGCTGATCAGGGCTTGTTGTGGTTGAGGATTGCCCGCTCAATCCGCGCCAGCGCGTCGGTCAGCCGTGCTCTGGTGCAGCCGAAGTTGAGCCGCACGAACTGACCGTCGCCAAACTGGGCGCCGGGGGAGAGACCAACGCCGGCCTGCTCGAAGAAGGCGATGGGATCAGCAAGGCCAAGGGCGCTCACATCAATCCAGGCCAGATACGTCGCCTGATGGTTGGCCAGCTTGACGCCGGGCCAGCGGGCAACCGCCTGCTGGATCAGGGCCAGATTGGCTGCCAGATAGTCGAGTTGCTCGGTCAGCCACTGTTCGCCACCCTCATAGGCCGCTTCGGCGGCGACAAAGCCCAGCAGGTTGACGTCGGCGCTGATGCCGCGCATCGCCTGTTGCAGCCTGAAGCGCAGACGGGCGTTGGGGATAATGGCGAAGGAGCAGCAGAGACCGGCGATATTGAAGGTCTTGCTCGGGGCCATCATCACCGCGCAGCGCTCGGCTGCTTGTGCACTGATGGCGCCGTAGGGAATGTGGCGGGCGTTTTTATCCAGCAGCAGATCGCAGTGGATTTCATCGGAGCAGATCACCAGATTGTGGCGCGCAGCGATGGCATCGATGGCCAGCAGCTCGTCACGGGTGAAGATGGTGCCGCCCGGGTTGTGGGGGTTGCAGAGCAGCAGCAGATCTGCGGCGGGAGCCTGACGCTCCAGCTCTTCAAGATCCAGCACCCAACGACCGGCTTCCTCAATCATCGGCACGGTGAGCAGGGGGCGATCATTGAAGCCCGGTGCCTGCAGGAAGGGGTAGTAGACCGGCTTGGGAGTGATGATACCGCGGCCATGCTGGCTCCACGCCTTGCAGGCGAGGTTAAGCCCCGGCACCACGCCGGGCAGGAACACCAGCCATTCGGGCTCGATGGTCCAGCCATAGCGGGTCGCCATCCGTTCGATAATGAGTTCGATCAGGCGCGGCGAGGGGCGTGAATAGCCGAAAATGCCGTGGGCGACCCGTTTGGTCAACGCCTCGATCACGGACGGAGGGGAGACAAAGTCGGTATCGGCAACCCACATGGGCAGCACATCCTGACCCTTGTACTTGTCCCATTTCAGGCTCATGGTGCCACTGCGGTCTACTTCCTGATCAAAATCAAACATGCGAACTCCTTGTGCTGGCAGGATGGGCTTTCACTCTACGGGGTCGCGGCCTCCCTCGCAAGGCGCACACCTGCTTATGCCATCCTTGAGCCCGCTCTTGATAGTGACATAAGATAGGCGCCGAATTTTCATACGGCTGCCGCCCGTTAGCCCGTATCGTCCTTCCAATCAGTGGTAACCCTATGAGCTTGTCGATAGCGGCGGTCAAACGCCCGGACCCCGTCTCTCTTTCGTTTCTTGCCGTGACCTTTATGACCGGCGTCGCGGTGGCATTGCAGGTGCCTACCTTAAGTCTGTTTCTGGCCGAGGAGGTGCAGGTGCGCCCCTTTCTGGTCGGGCTCTTCTATACCATCAATGCTGTGGTGGGCATTCTGGTCAGCCAGTGGCTGGGCCACCGCTCCGACAACAAGGGGGATCGCAAGCGACTGATCCTGCGCTGCTGCTTTGCCGGGGTGGCGCTCTCCTTGCTGTTTGCCTGGAACCGCAACTACTGGTTGCTGGCGAGTCTGGGGGTCATGCTGGCTGCGCTGGCGGCCACAGCCAGCCCCCAGTTGTTTGCGCTGGCGCGGGAATACTCCGACAGCCGTAACCGGCGGGCTGACATGTTCAGCTCGGTGATGCGGGCCCAGTTTTCGCTGGCCTGGGTCATAGGCCCGCCCATCGCCTTCGCGCTGGCTATCGGCTACGGTTTTGAGCTGATGTATCTGGCCTCGGCACTGGCCTACCTGCTCTGCGCTCTGGTGGTGTGGCGCTGGCTCCCCTCTCTCCCTTTGCCCAAGATGGCTGAAGAGACAGAGCGGGTCAGCAGCTGGCGGGATCCGGCGGTGCGGGCGCTCTTTATCGCCTCCACCCTGATGTGGACCTGCAACAGCATGTACCTCATCAATATGCCGCTCTACATCACCCGGGAACTGGGGATGGATGAGAAGCTTGCCGGTATCCTGATGGGCACGGCGGCGGCGCTGGAGATCCCCTTCATGCTGCTGGCGGGTTACTACACGGCCCGTTTTGGTAAGCGCCCCATGATGTTGCTGGCGGTGCTGGCTGGCGCGGCCTTTTACACCGGTCTGGTGACTCTCACCGACCAATACGCCCTGATCGCCTTGCAGCTGTTCAACGCCATCTTCATCGGTATCGTGGCGGGGATCGGCATGTCTTACTTTCAGGATCTGATGCCGGGGCGAGCCGGGGTGGCGACCACCCTGTTTGCCAACAGTATCCGCACCGGCTCCATCATGGCAGGGGCCATCGCCGGTGTGGTGGCGGAGGTGTGGAGTTTCCACGGGGTCTTTATGGTGGCGCTGGGATTGGCACTGGTGGCACTGGCCGCCAGCTGGCGGGTGCCCAACGTCTGACGGGGGCTGGCTGTTATTTGTCGTGCCGGGGCTGGGCGTGCGGGAGCGGCGATGACTCGCCCTGATATTCGTTGCGCAGGCAGCGCAGCAGCAGCTCGGTCGCAGGGCCGAGGGATTCGGGGGAGAGGGTCAGCAGGTAGGTATAGAGGTGGCGCTCGTTGCCGCTCTCCAGATCCAGCTGTATGAGTGACCCTTCCGCCAGCTCCCGCTCTACCAGATGGCGCGGCAGCCAGGCATAGCCGAGGCCAAGGCGCAGCATGGCGAGCACTTCGTGGTAGTGGGTCGCCTTCCAGCCGGTGTCATCCGCATCGTTCCAGTCCACCGAGCGGTGAATGGGGGGATGAAGGCTGATCTGGTTGTGGCCGGTCAATACGTCGCTGCGGATGGGCCCCTCCTCTTGCGCCAGCGGATGGCTGGCGGCGCAGAGAGGCAGCAGGCACACCTCGTCCAGCAACAGGCCGGTGCGATCGCCGGGCAGGTGCTCGGAGAGCATCAGATCCCCCGGTTGCAGGGCGTTGAAGTGGCAGTGAATGCGTTCGTGCAGGTTGACCCGGCAACCCCGGCTGCGGGGATAGAAGCTGGCCAAGGCCCGATAGAGGCGATCCCTTGGTTGCAGCGCCGAGACATAGAGGTTGATCTGCGGCTCCCACTGCCGCTCCAGGTTGTTGGCCAGATTCTCCAGCTCTTCCACCTGCTGGCTCAACTGACGGGCCCGCTTGAGGAAGATCTCGCCCGCCGGCGTCAGCACCGCCTTGCGGCCGCGCACCTCCAGCAAGGGCACCCCCAGACTTTGCTGCAACTTTGCAACCGCATGATTGAGGGAGGACTGGCTCTTGTTCAGCGCCTCGGCCGCCTGGGCGTAGCCGCCGCAGTCGACCACCGCCTGAAAGATCCGCCATTGCTCAAACGTGCTCTTGGGACGAAACATAGTTCAACCTGATTGGAGATAGGATGGTCAGTGGTTCGAACAGGGAGCCTGTGCCCCCTATTCAATTTAACCCTTGCCGCACAACACTCTGGGTATTTTATTGATTTATTTGGGCTGGGCCACGCAACTTGTTTATTTTGGCTGAGCCACAAAGGTCTGGCCGGTTTTGCCGCGGCTGTCCGACCCCATCAGGTAGAGGTAGAGCGGCATCAGGTCGGCCGGAGTCTTGAGGTTCATGGGATCTTCCGCCGGGAAGGCGCTGGCGCGCATCTTGGTACGGGTACCGCCCGGGTTTAGGGTATTGACCCGCACACCGGTGTTCTCAAGCTCGTCGGCCAGCACTTCCATCATCCCCTCGATGGCGAACTTGGAGATGGCATAGGTGCCCCAGTAGGCGCGCCCCTTGCGTCCCACGCTGGAGGAGGTGTAGACGATGGAGGCATCGCCCTGCGCCTTGGCTGTCTGGCGCAAGAGCGGCAGCAGCGCTTGGGTCAGCAGGAATTCCGATTTGACGTTGACCTGCATCACCTCGTCCCACTCCTTCTCCTGAATGTGTTCAAACGGAGAGAGGGTGCCAAGCAGACCGGCGTTGAACAGCACGCCGTCGAGGCGGCCAAACTGCTGGGCGAAGGTTTCGGCCATGCCGCGGTAGTAGGCGGCGGTGGCCCCTTTCAGATCCACCGGCACGATGGCGGGCAGCGGATAACCGGCGGCTTCAATCTGGTCATACACGGCTTCGAGTTTGGCGCTGGTGCGGCCGAGCAGGATCACGGTGGCACCGTGAGCGGCGTAGGTGAGGGCGGCTTCGCGGCCGATCCCGTCGCCGGCACCTGTGACCAGAATGACTTTATCCTTGAGCAGATCGCGGGGTGCCTGATAATCGAGCATGACAACTCCTGTTAACAAATTCCGGCCATAAGTGCATGGCAATCGGCGCCAAGTGTACTGATCCGCGCGCCTGTTTGACCAGCCAGCGGCAAGAAAAATGTGAAGAAAATAGAGAGGTTGTGATGCTCTGGTTGGTTTTTCCGGTCACTGGCTGCGATTTTTTGCGCGCCTCCACCAAACTCCCTAGAATGTGACGAAAACCGATCCATTCTGGAGTCCATCGTGACATTTCTGACCGAATATGGCCTGTTTCTGGCCAAGACAGTGACCTTCCTGCTGGCCATCGGCGCCATCATCCTGATGATTGTCAGCACTCGCCAGCCGAAAGCGCGCAAGGGTGAGCTGGTGGTGACCGATCTCTCGAGCGAGCTGGAGCAGGGGCAGTTTGCGCTCAAGAGCGCGCTTGCCAGCAAGGCCGAGCGCAAGGTGCTGGAAAAGCAGCAAAAAGAGGAGCAGAAAAAGCGCGCCAAGGCCGGTGATGAGCGCAGTCGCCTGTTCGTGCTCGATTTTAACGGCAGCATGGATGCCAAAGAGGTGGCCTCCCTGCGCGAAGAGGTGAGCGCGGTGATTGGCGTCGCCCAGCCCGGCGACGAAGTGCTGCTGCGACTCGAATCCGGTGGCGGCGTGGTGCATGGCTATGGCTTGGCCGCTTCCCAGTTGCAGCGACTGCGCGATCGTGACATCAAGCTCACCGTGGCGATTGACAAGGTGGCGGCGAGCGGCGGCTACATGATGGCTTGCGTGGCGGACAAGATCCTGGCAGCCCCCTTTGCCATCGTCGGCTCCATCGGGGTGATCGCCCAGATGCCGAACTTCAACAAGTTGTTGAAAAAGCATGACATCGAGTTCGAGATGCACACCGCCGGGCAGTACAAGCGCACTATCACCATGTTCGGCGAGAACGACGATCTGGGGCGCGAGAAGTTTCGCGAGGAGCTGGCGGCGATCCACGAGCGCTTCAAGGCCTTTGTGGCCGAACACCGCCCGCAACTCGATATCGATCAGGTCACAACCGGTGAGCACTGGCTGGCAAGTCAGGCCAAGGGGCTGGGGTTGGTGGATACCCTCTGCACCAGCGATGACTATCTGCTGGCGCAGGCCAGCCACCACAAGGTGATCGGCATCAGCTATCGCAAGCCAAAAAGCCTGACCCAGAAGCTGGGGCAGCAGGGCGCGCAGGCGCTCGAGGCAGGACTTGGGCGGCTGTGGCAGCAGAGCCCCTGGCGCTAAGCCTGGCCCTCTGGCGTTAGCCAGAGGGAAATCCCGCGATAAAAAGGCCAGCCGATGCCCATCGGCTGGCCTTTTTGCATCCGGTTGCACCTTGTTGGTGAGCGAGGGTTGTTTCCATTGAGGCCCTCTGTTACAACTGAATGCTTTCCCCGGTTATGACAGGATCTTGTGGTAAGAGCTGCGGGGCATGGAGCATAGCGATGTCATGGAGCACCTTCAGGCAATTTACCCCGCTGGTCTGGATCGTCATTCTGGGTACCTTCATGGTGCGTACCAGCTACTACATGGTGTGGCCCTTCCTCTCCATTCTGCTCTATCGGGAGTATGACCTTTCGGCCACCTTCATCGGCCTGTTGCTGGGTGGCTCAATGGCCCTCTCTACCCTGGTCAGTTTTTACGGCGGCTGGCTCTCTGATCGCTTCGGGCGGCGCAGCATACTGCTGGCCGGTTGTCTGGTGGCGATGCTATGTTTCGGTCTGCTCGGTTTTTCGCACGAGGTGTTCTGGCTCGGGATCGGGGTGATGGGCAGCGGCCTCTCGTCGGGGCTCATCGATGCCCCCGGCAAGGCGCTGATGGCCGACAGTCTGGCCTCGGCCAAGGCGCGGGAGCTGGCACTGCACCTGCGCTATTTTCTGCTTAATCTGGGGGCCGCGCAGGGGCCGCTGCTCGGGGTGACCCTCGGGATCAACGCCCAGCAGGAGACCTTCCTGTTTCTGGTGGTGAGCTATCTGCTGCTGGCGCTGGCCTTTGGCTGGGGATTTCGCCGGGCTGGCAGCACTGACAAGCCGGGTGCGGTTGGCCCCGGACTGCGGGATGCCATCAAGGTGTTGCTGGCGGATCGCGCCTTCCTGCTGCTGGTGATGGCCAATCTCCTGATGGTGCTGGTCTACTCCCAGTTTCACTCGCCGCTGGTGCAATACCTGACCCGGGCTGGTATGCCGCAGGTGGCCGAGCTGGTTGCCCTGCTGGTGGCGACCAATGCCCTGACCGTGGTGCTGTTACAGTTTCCGCTGCTGCGGTTGTTGTCACGCTGGCCGGTGCGGGTACGGCTTCATATCGGCATGGCGCTCTTTCTGGCGGCCCAGCTGCTCTTCGCGCTGGGGGACCCGCTGGTGCGCAGCCACTGGTTTGGTGCCGTGCTGCTGCTCAGTATCGGCGAGACCATCCTGTTCCCCCTGCTCAACGTGCTGATCGACCAGATGGCCCCCACCCACCTCAAGGGGAGCTACTTTGGTGCCAGCGCACTGGCCGGGTTGGGAGGGGCTGCTGGCGCCCTGCTGGGAGGCTGGATCCTCGAGCAGTGGAGCGGGCAGTTGCTCTATGTGTTGATGGCGCTGCTTTGTGTGGCGATTTTTGCGCTTTATGAAGCTGGCGCCCGACATCATGGTCGGCGAAGTGCCCGGCAGGAGTCGGTGATAGGCTAACCGGGCTGACTTCGCCGCTGGCCAGCCCCTTATGGTTCAGAAGGTCAGCACCTTGTCGGCCGCCAGGGTCCATTGGGCCAGCATCGGCAGGGTGCCGACCTCAATGCCCTCGATCAGCGGCAGGGCGGTGATGCCACGGGCATCGGTGCAGGTCTTGCACAGGCGAATGGTGACGCCTTGCGCCAGCAGGATCTCCAGCATCTGGCGCAGGTTGTATCCCTCGGCCGGTGCCTGACCGGCCAGCGCTGCACTCACCGCATCGGACATCAGGAACAGCTTGAGGCTGGCACCCCCCTGTTCGTTGAGGGCGATAGCGAGACGCAGGGCGTTGAACAGGGATTCGCTGCCATAGGGGGCCCCGTTGGCAATGACCACAATTTGTTGACTCATAACAGACTCCCGATTGAAAAGAGCGCCATTGTAGAACCAACAGGGTGCCAATTGCGTGATGTTGCACAACTTCTGTCGCACCTTTTTCCCGCTTGCTTGACCCTGCTGTCGATCGAGGTTTTTATGGTCAGCTCGCAAACAAGACCGGATGAATCGAGATGTGGAAAGTATTGGGAGCCGGCTTGCTGCTGTTGGCGGGTCAGGCCTTTGGCAGTGAGGCGGTCGGTTGCAAGGCCCGTCTGCAGGCCGTCAATGACCAGCTGGTGTTTGCCAAAGCACACAACAATGCCGGGCAGATTGCCGGGCTCGAACAGGCAGCGCGCAATATCAAGGCCAACTGTACTGATGAAGGTCTGCTCAAGGAGCAGAAAGAGCGGGTTAACAAACTGCGCGGCGAGGTGGACGAGCGCCTGCTCGAGCTGCAGGAGGCGAGAGTCAGTGGCAAGCCGGACAAGATTGCCGACAAGCAGAGCAAATTGGAGCAGGCACAGACCGACTTGCTGACGGCGCAGCGGGAACTGGATGAATTGCACCGGTTGGTAAACAAAAAATAGCCATCATGGAGATGAGGACGGGATCAAAAAAGGCCGGGATTTCCCGGCCTTGTTGCATTTACTGTCGGTGCATCTGTACAAACTTCTTCATCAGCAGCGCTGCGGTTTCATCATATGGACGGGCTCCCGGAGGATGCAGCCTGTGAGTTGTTGATGCTGATACCGAGGTTACTGCCGATGCATCCGCACAAACTTTTCCATCAGCTGATCTTCGGTTTCCACATGAGCGGGATCCCAGATGATGCAGTCGATAGGGCAGACACTGATACAGGTCGGCTTCTCATAGTGACCGACGCACTCGGTGCAGCGACTGGGGTCGATCTCGTAAATCTCCTCACCCAGGCTGATGGCCTGGTTCGGACACTCGGGATCACACATGTCACAGTTGATGCACTTGTCGGTGATGAGCAGTGCCATCTCAGGCGGCCGAGTGGGGCTGACGGGTATCCTGACGCTCACCGAGGTTGCGCAGCAGGATGCCGTAGTTCACGTCCACTTCCTTCGGCACCGGCACATAGACTACGTGGCCGTTGCCCGGTGCGGTGTCGATCAGCTCGCCCTTGCGGTTCTGCATCTGCTCCAGATTGAAGCTGAGGTTGCCCTGCGGGGTCATCAGCTCCAGGCTGTTGCCCACCAGGAACTTGTTCTTTACCTCGACCTCGACCATGTCACCGTTGCGACCGGTGATCTCGCCGACGAACTGCTGGGTGTCGGAGACGGAGTAGCCGTAGTCGTAGTTCTGGTATTCGCTGTGGTTGTGACGGCGCAGGAAGCCCTCGGTATAGCCGCGGTGGGCCAGATTTTCGAGGGTGCCCATCAGGCTGCGGTCGAACGGACGGCCTGCAACCGCATCGTCGATGGCCTTGCGATAGACCTGGGCGGTACGGGCGCAGTAATAGAAAGACTTGGTGCGCCCTTCGATTTTCAGCGAATGGACGCCCATTTTTGTCAGGCGCTCGACGTGTTCGACGGCGCGCAGATCCTTGGAGTTCATGATGTAGGTGCCGTGCTCATCCTCGAACGCGCTCATGTACTCGCCCGGGCGGTTGGACTCCTCCAGCAGCACCAGTGCATCGCTCGGCTTGCCGAGGCCCAGCGTCGGGTCAACTTTCTGCACGGCGATGGGCTCCTGACGGTGGACGATCTGGCCCACATCATCTTCTTTACCTTCGTGAACCTTGTACTCCCAGCGGCAGGAGTTGGTGCAGGTGCCCTGGTTGGGGTCGCGCTTGTTGATATAGCCGGATAGCAGACAGCGGCCGGAGTAGGCCATGCACAGAGCGCCGTGAACGAAGACTTCCAACTCCATCTCCGGCACCTGCATGCGGATCTCCTCGATTTCGTCCAGTGACAGTTCGCGGGAGAGGATGACCCGAGTCAAGCCCATCTGATGCCAGAACTTCACCGTGGCCCAGTTGACCGCGTTGGCCTGCACCGAGAGGTGAATGGGCATATCAGGGAAAGCTTCGCGCATCATCATGATGAGACCGGGGTCTGACATGATCAGCGCATCCGGCTTCATCTCCACCACAGGGCGCATGTCGCGGATAAAGGTCTTGAGCTTGGAGTTGTGGGGCTGGATGTTGGCCACCACATAGAACTGCTTGCCCAGCGCATGGGCTTCGTTGATGCCCAGTTGCAGGTTCTCGTGATCGAATTCGTTGTTGCGTACCCGCAGGCTGTAGCGGGGCTGACCGGCATAGACGGCATCGGCACCATAGGCATAGGCGTAACGCATGTTCTTGAGGGAACCTGCGGGTGAGAGCAATTCTGGTTTAAACATGGCGGACTCTTTATATCTGATTGCAAATCAGGACGATGCCACCTGATGGCATCGTAGTGGTTGAGCTGCGGTGCAAGATGCCTTCCGAGAGGAGGGCTCAATGCAGCGCGACCCGATGACGGCATATCTGGGGTTATCGAAAGAAGATGCGCCGGATATTCGGGGTGCGAGATTGTACTCGCCCCCACGTCATCATGCAATTTGGCAGGAATATCATGCGAATGGAAAATCAGTTTTTGGGTAATCTGTGATGGTGGGTTAGCGATATTTGCCGATGTTCAATTATCCAGTGCGAGTTGAAAATCGGGAAACTGTTCGCTCATAAAATTGCGGGGGCTGTGGCCATTGCCTGCGCTGGCCAGCCATTCCCAATCCAGTTTTGGCGAGCCCGCTTTGAAGCGTTGATAGGCAACGCCCTGATGAATGGTCAGAAAGAGGGTCGTGGGGAGTCCCAGCTTGTTGCTGTAGCGCACCATCAGATCGCCCTGATAGTCGTTGCTGATTCTGATTTTGAGTGCCTGCAGTGTCAGACCTGTTGCGTGGCCATGCTCATCCCAGACTTCAAACATGATGTGAACACTCTGATGTTGATGATGCCACGATGAGCAAGGTGGGATGCAATTGCAACTGTCAAATCTGACAAGGGCGGAAAGTGTTAGTGGGCAAGAAAGCGAAAACCCGGCGCAAGGCCGGGCTTTCTGAATGATGGTGGAGGGAGAAGGATTCGAACCTTCGAAGGCAGAGCCGTCAGATTTACAGTCTGATCCCTTTG